>JAYTBD010000468.1:0-4189 GCA_043737155.1 Fimbriiglobus sp.
GCGAAGGTCGCGTCGGTGCTGCCGTCGTCGACGATTAGCAGTTCCCACGGCCGGCCGGCGGCGTTGAGCGCCTGGGTCCAAGCGGAAATCAGTCCGTCGATGGTGCCGGCGATGTTGTGCACCGGGATCACGATCGTCACGGCTTCGGGAGATGTGCTCATGGGGGCATGATAGCGGGTATCGGGTACCGGGGATTGGGTATCGACGAAACTCGATCCCCGGTACCCGATACCCGGCTACTTCGTCACTTCCAACTGCTTCAAGATCCGCTCCAAGTCCACCTTCAACTCCGCGGCATCCTCGGCCGGCAACCTCGCGGCGACCAAGACGCCGCCTTTGGGGCCGCTCGTCACGGCGTACTCCAAGCGGGTTTTGCCGGTCTTGAACTCGGCGTCGATCCCGAATCGGTCGATGCGGATCGGTTTGTCCGCCGTGCGGACGGGCGCCGCCAACGGGGCGATCTTCGCCTGTTGCTTCGCCAGAAATGCCTTCACTTCGTCTTGGTACTTGTCCGCCGTCGGCAGGCGATCGGTCGATTCCACCGTCAGCAGGATGCCGCCCCCGCGCGGTTCGTCGAGCGTGACTTGCCGGCCTTGGACGCTGCCGACGCGCCAGCGGCGCGGGTAGAGGAACTTCAGCCCCAACTCGGCGTTGTCGTAGAGCAGCAGCGAGTTCTCCGCCGTCGGCTTGAGGTCCTTCCCGACCAGCTTGGCGTCGGAGATGTCGTCGAATTCCTTGGATGCGCCGCGCGTCATGGTGAACGTGCCGTCGATCCGACCGATAGCTTTGCCGTCGCCGCCGAGCATTTCGTGGACGCCGTTGAGCTTTAGGTACGTCAAGCGCTTGGCCTCGATGTCGAAGTAAGCGGTGCCGTCGAGTTTCTGCCGGGTCGGGCCGTCCTCGTTGGTGCCGCGGACGGTGCCGGTGATGGCGACCTTGGCCAGTTTCCGGTCGTTCAGCATCACGACGCTGGCGAATTCCACGGCGATGCCGCCCTCGTCGATGGTCTCCAGATCGGTGAGTTCCGCGATCGCCGCGGCGTTGGCCGTCCACTTAGATCCCGGCTTCACCTCGTCCTTCGGCAACAACCCGGCGACGAGAACGGGGGTGAAGATGTCGTGCTTGACCACGTCGATCTCGCTCCACAGCAGTGGACCGTCCGTAGAAAAAGGAGCCTTTTTACCCTTTTCGGAGCGGAGCACGACCATCCTTCGCACGGTGTCGCGGATGCTCGCTTTCTGCTCTTTGTCGCCGATGGTGCGTTTGAACTCGATGCTCCGATACGCCCGGATCACCTTGTCGGTCTTCGCTTCGTCGGCCGTGAGCGGCCGTTCGTCGTACGTCAGGGTCGAGTTCCCTTCGACCGCGACCGTCTCGGCCGGCTGGTCTTTCTTGGTCGGCAGGGTGAGTCGGCCGGACATGGTGACTTTGAGTTCGACCCGGTAGGACGATGCGGGGTCGAAGGTTTCGGCGAGCCGCACGGCCTCTTGGGCTTGGACGAGCGGGGCGATACCGAGGATCAGAATCAGGGCGAGTGGGCGCATAGCGATCTCCGAGAGTCGCCGCATTCTAACGCGTTTTTCCCGAGCGGGGTGGCGTAAGCCCCCGAGGCTTGAAACTCGATGAAGTTCGGTCCCTCTGGATTTTGGCACCCCCCATAGCTGGAACAGGCGAGGTTTTGCTGATCGCTGAAAGCTGTTTCGTTTCCCAAGGTCTCGAATAGGACAGCCGTCAGCGATGAGCGATCAGCGGGGAAGACGGCCCGATGCCGAAATTCAGAGGCAAACCCCCCGAAGCACTCTAAGCTGTTCCGCGACGCGGAACCTTGGTATGCTCCAATTCCATCGCTCTCCCCACCGGAACGCCCCGATGCACCGCCGCGACTTCCTCTCCGCCACCGCCGGCGCCGGCGCGGCGGCCCTCACCCGAACCGGCCTCGCCGAGGACAAGCCCGCCATGCTCCCCGCGATCGACACGCACCAGCACCTCTGGGACCTCGCCAAGTTCAAACTCGGCTGGCTCGAGAAAGGCGATCCGCTCGACGCTTCGTTCACCCCGAAGGAGTACGCCGCTGCGACCGAGGGTTTGAACGTGGTGAAGGCCGTGTACATGGAAGTGGATGTCGTCGAAGAGCAGCAGCAGGCCGAGGTCGATTACCTCGTGGAACTCTGCAAGTCGAAGAAGACGCCCACCGTCGCGGCCGTCGTATCGGGCCGACCGGCGAGCGGCGGCTTCGCCGGATACGTCGCGCAATTCAAGGACGGCAAATACATCAAGGGCATCCGCCAAGTGCTGCACGTCGAGGCGACCCCGTCGGGGACGTGCTTGAAAAAGGAATACGTCGCCGGCATTCAACTGCTCGGCGAACTCGGGTTGAGCTTCGACTTGTGCATGCGTTCGTCGGATTTGCCCGATGCGGCGAAGCTCGCGGAACGGTGCCCGGATACGCGCTTCATCCTCGACCACTGCGGCAACCCGAAGCGCGCCTTCACCGCCGACGAGACGAAGCGGTGGAAGGCCGACCTCGCCGAGTTGGCGAAGAAGAAGAACGTCGTCTGCAAGGTGTCGGGCTTCCTCGCCAACGGCTGGCCCAAGGGGAAGTGGACCGCCGACGACATCGCCCCCATCGTGAATACGACCATCGACACGTTCGGCGTGGACCGCGTGATGTTCGGCGGCGACTGGCCGGTGGTCACGCTCGCGGCCAGCTACAAGGAGTGGCTGACGGCGTTGCGGGCGATTATCGCGAGCCGCCCGGAGGCCGATCAGAGAAAGATCTTGCACGACAACGCGGCCAAGTTCTACGGGATTTGAACGGAGGAACGCGCATGAACCCCGTCCTCGCGATCGCGCTATTGGGTCTGTCGGCAGCGCCCGCCGCGCCGGTTCCGAAGGAGCCGGCGCCGAACCCGTTCGCCTGGGCGTACATGGGCGTGCGGGTGCAGAATGTCGTCGACGGCAACAACGCGCCGTTGCAAATCAGCGCTCCAGATCCGGGGACGCCGGCATTCAAAGCGGACCTGCAAGTCGGCGACGTGCTGCTGAAGATCGGCGCGATTCAACCGCAGAGTTTCGAGGACGTGCAGCGCTATATTTTCGGCTTGCGGCCGGGCACGGTCATCGCCGTTGAAGTGCGGCGCGGTACTGAGACCAAGACGCTGCGGATGCGTTTGGAAGAGCGGCCGAGCACGCCGGATTATCAGGTGCTGCCGAGCTTCATCCGCAACGGTCAGCCGATGCGAGATGATGAGGATTGACGGGGTCGATAGACTAATGAAGACGGCCGTTAAAGGAGATTCGTTCGATGTCACTCACTCTCGATATTCCCATCGACCATCTCACGGTCGACCAGCGGCTGGAATTGATGGACCGCCTTTGGACAAGTATTCAACCGGACGCCGAAAGCGCCGAATGGCCGGATTGGCACCCCGACGAAGTGGAGCGTCGAATCGCCGAAGCCGACGCGCACCCTGAAGCGTCGATCCCATTGGAGGATCTCCGGCGCGACTTGCTGGCCCGTCGGTCATGAGGGCGACCGTCCACGTCACACGTCATTTACTATCGTACCGACGGCTCGGCGGTGGAGGTCTTGGCAGTGTTGCACGGGCGGCAAAGTGCCAAAGCTTGGCAAAGTCGCGTTACCGAGCTTCATTCTTAAACCGAGCACTCCACATGGCTCCCTTGCTGTTGGCCGACCCTATTGCCCTCAGTTGCGATGCTTCTGGCGTGCTGCGCGTAGGGGTTAGCCGAGTCACGCTCGACACGCTCGTTCATCACTACCGCGACGGCGCTTCGGCCGAAGAAATCGCCCTGCGGTTCGAGAGTCTGGAACTGCCGGATATCCACGCGGCCATCGCTTACTATTTGAATCACCGGGCCGAGTTGGATGAGTATCTCGCCGAACGCGCGGAACGCGCCGCCGAACTGCGTGGAAAAATCGAAACGCGGCTGAGCATGACGGCCGTCCGCGAACGATTGCGGCAACGCGGCTCGACGGGTGGCGCTTGAAGTTTCTCGCGGATGAAAATTTGGATGGCCGGCTTTTGCGCGCCCTGCTCCGCCGCCTGCCAAATGCGGATGTCGTTCGCGCGATCGATGTCGATCTCGAATCGGTCGGCGATCCCGAGGTGCTGGAATGGGCGGCGAACCGAGACCGCGTCGTGCTCACACACGATGTGAACACGATGGT
>JAYTBD010000469.1:0-4189 GCA_043737155.1 Fimbriiglobus sp.
CTCGAGTTCTTCAACTCTGTCCGCAAGCGTTTGCAGTGTGACTTCGGACATATCGATTCTCCCTGTTCCAAATCATTCTATTCTATCCGGAGTCATTCCTCCGCGCCGGCTCGGATCAAGCGATCGCGCACGGCGCGCCATTCCTCCACTTCCGGCGGCAGCGCGACGATGATGCGGTCGAATCCGGCGGCATCGAGTTCGTGGAGGTCTGCATAGAGCTTGGCCGCGGCTTCCCCCGGTGTGCCGACGCATGTGTATCGGGCCACTTTCAACCCGGCGGTCTCGTACAAATTCACCAAGAACTCGGCGTCGGCTACGGTCGCGGCACACTCGAGTGCCGTCCGCGGCGCATAGTGACGGGCCAGCATCCCGGGTGAAGGATTCGGAGATTCCGAGCCACCGAATTCCACAGTGTCCACCACTTCATCCAGCTCCGCCGCTCCGATCAGTCCCGGTCGGAGGATCCGGACACCACTGGCGGTGATTTCGACGACGGTCGACTCCAAACCTCCGGGGCAGGGACCGCCGTCCAACAATATGTCGTACTTCCCCGTTAAACTTTTGCGGGCGTGCTCGGCCGTCGTCGGCGATAGCTCGCCGGACCGATTCGCACTCGGCGCGGCGATGGGCACGCCCGCCGCATTCAAAAGAGCTAATGCCACGGGGTGGTTCGGGCAGCGCAGTGCGACCGTCGGACCGGATCCGGTTACAATGTCCGGGATCAGACTCGATTTCGGCACCACGATGGTCAACGGCCCCGGCCAGAACTTCTCGGCCAATTCGCGGGCGGCGATGGGCCACGATTCCACGAGCGGCGGTATTTGTTCCGCGTTCGCAACATGGACGATGAGCGGATTCGTCGAGGGTCGCCCCTTCGCGGCGAAAATCTTCGCCACGGCGACCGGGTCGAGCGCATTGGCCCCGAGGCCGTAGACCGTCTCGGTCGGGAAGACCACGAGTCCGCCGGTGCGGATGATCGCGGCGGCGCGGTCAATTTCTTCGGCGTCGATCGTCATCGCAGATCCTTCACCGCGGTCCGATGTTCACTCGCACGGCCGCGTAGTACAACATACTGGGGTCGTAGCATGACAACCCGCACCGCACCGCCGCCGCTCCCCGGCGCGAACCGAAAGAACCAGGCCATGGCCGACCGGAGCCGCTCCGTTCCCTCCCCCACGCCCGACCAGCGCCGCATCGCTTCGGAAAATTTCGAGCGCGCCCGCCAAGTGCTCCAAACCGGCAACTTCGATTACGGCATTCAGATGCTGCTGCTGTGCTGCAAGCTCGACCCCGCCAATTTCCCGTTTCGCCAAGCCCTCCGCAAGGCCCAGAAGGAGAAGTACGGGAACAACCTCCGCGGCAGCCCATTCGCTTTTTTTTCGACGCCCCGTTTCAAGGCCAAGGTCAAGACTTCCAAGGCCCAAGGTGACTACGTCAAGGTCTTGGAACACGCGGAATCCGTATTCAGCCGCAATCCCTGGGACATGGGCACGGCGATGGATATGGCCGAGGCGTTCGACGCCCTCGGTCTGCTCGACCTCGCGATCTACACGCTCGATCAAGCCCGGCAGAAGTATCCGAACGACGCGACGCTGAACCGCGCCCTCGCCCGGCTCTTCGAGAAGCGCGGCGACTTCACCAAAGCCATCGGCCTTTGGCAGTTGGTCCAACAAGCCAACCCCAAGGACGTGGAAGCTGCCCACAAAGCGAAGGACCTGGCCGCGTCGGAAACCATCGCCCGCGGGGGCTACCAAGAATCGATCTCGGGCACCAAGGATTCCCCGGCGCTCGGCCGTATGGAAGAAGCGGCCGTGGAAAAGCAGGACAAGGTGAACCGGGAAGCCTCGGTGCTTCTCAAGCGCATCGAGGCCGATCCGACCGGGCCGGAGTTGTACGTCCAACTCGCGGGTGTCTACCGCCGGCAGGGGAAGTTCGACCGGGCACGGGCCGCACTTCTGCAAGGGCAGGGGCCAACGGGAAACCATTACAAGTTGCAATTGGAGTTGTTGGAACTCGACCTGCAACCGCTGCGCGACAACTTGGACAAAGCCGACGCCAAGCTGCGGATGCTCCAAGCTCAGCCCCCTAGCGACGACACGGCCGATGAAGAACCGACGCTCGAAGAACTGACGAAGCTGCGCGCCAAGCTCCAACGCGAGATCGTGGCCCGCGAAGCGGAGCTGCTCCGGGCGAAGGCCGAGCGATTCCCCAACGAGACGGTGCACCGGCTCGACCTCGGCTTCCGCTTGCTCAAGCTCGACAAAATCGACGAAGCGATCGAGCAACTCCAAATCGCCCGGCGCGACGACCGTTTGAAAGGCAAGGCCTCGCTGTATTTGGGTCTCTGCTTCCGCAAGCGGAACAATTGGCGGCTGGCGCAGCGGAACTTCGAAGAGGCCTTGCCGCTGCTGACCACCGGCGCCGATGAGCCGACGCGCAAAGAAGTCTTATTCCAACTGGCGACCGGCTCGGCCGAGAACGGGGAACTGCCGCGGGCCATGGATTTGGGCCACGAGCTGGCGAACATCGACTTCGCCTACAAGAACATCGGCAAGTTGCTTGACGAATGGCACGGTCAAGCACAGCAGGTGTAGTTCGCTGTTGAAGCTGATTTGTTAGCCGGACGCGCAAGCGACGGCCACGAACCGGTTGCTCCATGACATGGACAAACTGTGTCTACCCAATTGTGGCCGTTGCTTGCGCGTCCGGCTAACAAATCGATTCCGCTGCAATAAACGTTGGTGTTTGTGAGTGGACAAAAGGATATACGCTCCCGTTTCGGGATGTCAAATTGATCGGGGCATTTTGTTCGCTGAATGATCAAAGGTCCTCGGAGTTCACAGGCGAATAAGCATCGAGATTCCCTCATCCGGATGGAGAAGTGGCATGGCGAAGCCGGCCAAGAACACGATTTGCCTTTGGTACGATGGCGGCGCGGAGGAGGCGGCGCAATTTTACGCCGAGACCTTTCCCGATTCATTTGTCGGCGCGGTAAACCGCGCCCCGGCGGACTTTCCGTCCGGGAAGAAAGGGGACTTGTTGACCGTCGAGTTCACCGTGATGGGCGTCGCGTGCCTCGGGCTCAACGGCGGACCCGCGTTCGCACACAACGAAGCATTCTCGTTTCAAATCGCCACGGTCGACCAAGCCGAAACGGATCGCTACTGGAACGCGATCGTCGGCCACGGCGGACAGGAGAGCGCGTGCGGCTGGTGCAAGGACAAATGGGGATTGTCGTGGCAGATCACCCTGATCGTCCTGACGAAGGCGGTGACCGATGCCGATCCCGCCGTCGCCGCCCGCGCGTTCGAGGCGATGATGCAAATGAAAAAGATCGACATCGCCGCGATCGAAGCGGCGCTCCGCGGTTGAGGTTGCTCTCCCAGTCTTCGTCGGGTGGACCGACATGGGTTTCATCGCCGAAATGGGCATGATCCGCACGGACGCAACGGATTGGAGAAACGAAACTCGGAGTCGGGTCAATTTCAAAGTCGGTTACAGCGTCGTCACGAGGAATCACCACCATTCCTTCACTCATCCCGAAGGTACGTGTCTCGTGGGTTATCCGCAAATATCGAGATTCAGTACAGTTGAGGTGGCCGTTGGGTGTAGCAACGACTCTTGTAGGTTCTCGTAGTGGAGCGTCCATCGGCAAATGTCACATTCCCACCGTAGGGGCACCCCTTGTGGGTGCCCTGCTCCGGATGCCGAGTTCACCCCAATGCCGAGGGCACCCACAAGGGGTGCCCCTACGGTGCATTGGACAGTGTGACAAATAGCTATAGACGGACCAGTAGGTCACGCTCTGCGTGACGTGCTTCCCTCGATCGATAAAGCTGAATTCATCGCCTGCGTCACGCGAAGCGTGACCTACGAAACCGAACGATTCCGAGCGACATCCAAAAATCGTTGGCACACCCTGGCCATTTGACCCGTGGCCACTTCACCCCTGCGATCTCGCGGGTTTTTCCGATTATCCTAGCCAATTGCACGCGGCTTGCTTACTGTTCCAAAGGATGGGGACGCCGACGATGCGTCTCCGCGTTTACCTTTCCCCTCGGGAGTGCATCATGCGTTTCAAATTGGGTCTGATGGCGATGCTCGCGCTGAGCATCGCATTTGCCGGCTGCAAAAACAAAGAACAGGTCGAAGCGGAAAATGCCGCCAAGAAAGGCGAGCAAGAGAAATT
>JAYTBD010000470.1:0-1605 GCA_043737155.1 Fimbriiglobus sp.
AGAACAGGTACGTCTCGTAACCGAGGACGCGCAGCTTGCTCAGCCAACCGGCATACGTCCGGGCCGAGAGCGTCGTCTCGAATGCGAAGTCGGCGCGGGCTTCGACGAGGCGGTGCATCTCTTGCAGCATGAGCCGGCCGGCGCGGAACGACTCCGCCTCGGGGTTCAGCCCGTTCAGCCCGCGCGCGATGGCGTCGGCATTCACGAACGTCGGAATTTGCAGGACGTCTTGGAGGACGGCCCGCGACGCGGTGGTTTTGCCGGCCCCGTTGATTCCGCCCAGGATCACGACGCGCGGCATGGTTTACCCTCGGATGAGTGGGGCTTGAGATACTATATCCGTACGCTTGCAGGCTTCGAGGGCGTGCGATGACCGAAGAAGAATGGCTTGATGCGGTTGATCCGAGGCCGATGCTGAACTACTTGCTGGGCAAGGTGAGCGAAAGGAAGCTGCGACTGTATTCGTGCGGTTGTTGTCGGATGGTTTGGGATAGGCTCGTGGATCGCAAAAGCCGGGAGGCGGTAGACTATGTCGAAGCATTCGCAGATGGAAAGGGAACCGTCGAAGAGTTGTGGTATCACGAGTACCGGGCGGAAGGCGTCGGCTACGGATTCGACATGAAAGAAGAGCGATATCGCAAGGAGAGAAGCGGCGTCGTACAAGGGTGGTTGCCGGAAGAAGACGGTATTGAAATCGATGGCGTGATCACCGCAACCGAGGCTCAGATTTCGTTCTCCGCCGCGCGAAACGCATCGGCCGCAGTGGAGTTTGCATCGAGATTGGCAAATGATTTTTCGTCGCGTGTCGATCCTGCGATTCTTTCCATACCCATTCTCCGCGACATCTTCGGCAACCCCTTCCGACCCGTCACCGCCGATCCCGCTTGGCTCAAGCCCACCGTCCAATCCATCGCTTCGTCCATCTACGCAGACCGCGCCTTCGACCGGCTACCGATCCTCGCGGATGCGCTCGAAGAAGCCGGCTGCACCAACGCCGATGTTCTGCTCCACTGCCGGCGACCGGGGGAGCATGTGCGCGGATGCTGGGTCGTCGATTTGGTTTTGGGTAAGGAGTGATTGCTGTGGCGGCAAGTTTCCCAACTTGCCGTGGACTGCCGACCGATGAGCCGAATTTGAAGAATAGAGCTTTACTCATTCCCTTCCACGGCAAGTTGGGAAACTTGCCGCCACATCAACCAACTGCCGCCCGCCACAGCGCCGGCAGCGTTTGCCGGTGGTCGCCCGCCACATAATAGCTCTCGCCGCCGTCGGCGACGGTGCGGACCAAAATCGTCTTCCACGGCCGATAGTAATAGCGCGGGTCGGTCTTCGGCGCTTGCGTGTGGTAATCGTCCCCCAAGGGGATCAGGTCGAAGACGGCCGTCGTGAAGTCTGCGATGCGCTTGCCCTCTTGATGGGCCACATTCCGCGCCATCGTCAGAGCTTTGAGGTAAATCTCCGGGCCCATCACGGCCGTGCCGAAGCTCAGCACGACGCCCTTTTCCAAATTCCGCACGTGCTCGGCGAAGACCAGGAAGTCGATGTAGCTGGCGGCGCCGAGCGCGGCGCCGTCGGCGTTGGGGTGCTCGTGGAGGATGTCGTAGC
>JAYTBD010000471.1:0-4181 GCA_043737155.1 Fimbriiglobus sp.
TTGTAGACAGAAGGCCCCACGTAGGGGCACCCCTTGTGGGTGCCCTGATCCGCATGCCGAAGCTACCTCCGTTTTGGATGGGCACCCACAAGGGGTGCCCCTACGTGGGGCCTTCTGTCTACAATCCCCCCACATGAAAAGTATCGTCATCATCGCGCGGGGGTGCCCCGTCGGCTGCCTCGGGGTCTACGGCAACGAGTGGATCGCCACCCCGACTCTCGACGGACTCGCGGCCGAGGGGACGGTGTTCGACCGGCACTATTCCGACTGCCCCGACCCGCTCGCCGCCCTCCGCGCTTGGTGGGGATCCGTCCGGGCCGACGACCCGCCCCGGTACTTGATCCGCGCCCATCGCCAACAGCACGATGCCCCACCGGAGTACTACGCCGGCTGGGCGGAAGTGTTCGACGCGCGCCCGGGAGCGAACCCCGCCGAAGCGCTGGATCGACTGCTGCCCGAGGTATTGACGAAGCTGACGGCACTCGCGGATTGGATCGTGGTCATCGAATTGGATCGCTTGATTCCGCCGTGGCACGTGCCGCCGGAATTGTTCGCGGTCTACTTGGAGGATCTTCTGGAAGGCGATGCCGGAGCCGAGTCGCCGGAGCCGTGGCATGATCCGCCGACCGGTTGGTTCGACCGCGACGATTCGGCCTCGTGGGAATTGCTGCACCGCAGTTTCGCGGCCGTGGTCACGCAGTTCGACGCCGAACTCGGCTGGCTCTTCGAACGCTTCCGCGAGTTCGAACTCGACGCATCGGCCGATTGGCTGGTCACCTCCGACTTCGGCTACCCGATGGGAGAGCATGGGATCATCGGTCCGTTCCGCCCGTGGTTGCACGAAGAGTTCGTGCATCTGCCGTTGCTGCTACGCCGCGCCGGTGGCCGGGATGCTGGTCGAAGAATCGAAGGGATCACGCAGCCGGGGGATCTGCTGACGATCCTGCGATGCGAAGCGTTGCCACTGCGCGAAGTCGCAGTCACGACGCTGGAAAAGAACGGCGGACAGGAGATTGCGCGCCGCACATTCACAGAGGCAATTCTGCTCCCGTTGCAAGTGCCCGAAGGAGACGATCCGCGTGAGCCGCAATACTTTCTGAAACCGGACGACCGCTGGGAAGTGAACGACGTGCGTTCGCAATTCTTGGATCAAGCCGAGGAATGGGAAGCGGAGTTGCGCAACCACGATTTGCAGCGGGAACGAATGCTTGGTGGCTCGTAGAATATCACCCCTCATGTTTGGTCCACCGCTCCCAGGGCCGCGCGATGACGAGTGAGGATCCGCTGACTTCCAACGAACAGATGCAACTCTCCGCGCGGGCCGACGCCTTCCACAGCACTTTGCGCAAAGGCGCGGTCGGCGCCGATTGGACGGAGCACCTCGACGGCCTCGACGGCCCCATCCGCGTCGCGGTGCTGATCGAACTCGCCATCCTCGACATGGGCCACCGCTGGCAGAAGGGCGAACGCGTCGGCGTCGAGGAGTACGTCGGCCGGTTTCCGGAACTCGGACCGATCGACGCCGTGTCGCCCAAGCTGATCACCGAGGAATTCCGCAGCCGCGTCGCCACCGGCGACAACCCGGACTTGAGCCACTTTCAATCGCGCTTCCCCGCGCAGTTCTCGGCGATCCGCTCGCAGTTGGTCGCCATGTCGCCGCAAGAAATCCCCTCGGCCAAAACGCCGGCCCAAGGCACCGCGACCGGCGGCGTGGCCGGGGAGTTCGAGTTCATCCGCAAGCTCGGCCAAGGGGTGTTCGGCGAAGTCTGGCTCGCGAAGAAGAAGACCAGCGGCATCGAGAAGGCGATCAAGATCCTGCTCCAAGCGGCCGACCACGAAGCGGCCATCCGCGAGTTGCGCTCCCTCGAACTCATCAAGAACCTGCGCCACCCCTACTTGCTGGCCACCGAGGATTTCTGGATATCGGGCGACCGGTTGCACGTCGTCATGGAACTGGCGGAAGGCACATTGCGCGGCCGCATGAAAGAGTGTCAGACCGAAGGGTGGCCCGGTATTCCCGAGCCGGAGTTGTTCCGATTCTTTTCCGAAGCGGCCGAGGGATTGGATTACCTCCACGATCAGAAGATCACGCACCGCGATGTGAAGCCCGACAACATCCTGATTCTGCGTGGGCACGCCAAGGTCGCCGACTTCGGCCTGGCGCGGATGCAGGATCAGATCATGTCGCAGATGAGCGTCTTCGCCGGGACGCCCGCGTACATGGCCCCGGAAGTGTGGGGCGGAGAGGGCGGCCCCGCGAGTGACCAATACAGCTTGGCCGCGACCTACGTGGAACTCCGCCAAGGCAAATCGGCGCTAAAGCTCGGCCCCCTGCCGGAGATGATGATCGCCCACCTCGACGGCGTGTTCCACTTCGCCGATTTGATCCCCGACGCCGAGCAAGACGTCTTGCGCCGCGCGATGGCGAAGAACCCAGAAGACCGCTACGCGAATTGCAACTTCTTCATGGAAGCGCTGGCGACCGCGTCGAATCGGTCCATCTCGCGGTTCGCGCTGAACGCGGGCAAGTCGAACTTCGCCATGAACGCCGTGGGACGGGCCGGTCCGAAAGAGCGCTCCGGACCGATCCCCGTGAGCGGGGCGCGGACGTGGGGCGCGGCGAAATCCGGAATCGAGGAACAAGCCGCCGACCGCGAAACGCGCATCCCGATGAGCACCGGGGTTCAACCCAAGATCGCTTCGAAGCCGGCGCTGCGATCGGGCAAAGTGAAGCCCATGCCGCCGCGGGTTCCGAAGGTGGCCATCGCCGGGTTCCTCGTCGTCGGATTGATCGTGGTGGTCGCCCTCGCGATCATCTTCTTCGGCGGCAACGGCGCGACGCCGACCACCTCGGCGACAGACCCCATCACCGAACCGACGACCCCGGCGACGAAGACCGTCACAACGACGCCGACGACGAAACCGATTCTCGAACCGGCGATCTCCTGCCCCGGCTGCGCAAGCGCGGAGAAAAATTCTCTCGTCATCGACTTCGTCGACGGTCGCAAGGCTTATCAGTGGGTGACGATCACCGCTGGCTCGGAGACGTTGCGATTCCGCCTGATCCCCGGCGGATCGCCCGGCGACGTCAAGCCCTTCTACATCTCCGAGTACAAGGTCTGGGTCGGCCTGTACCGCGCCGCCGAGCCGCTGAAACCGCCGGACTCGGACGAACCGCAGATGAATCTCACGGCGATCCAAGCGGCGGCGTTCGCGAAGAAACTCACCCGCGGCGAGGGATCCTTACCGACCCCGGAGCAATGGGATCACGCCTCGGGTTTGTACCGCGCGCCGACGCTGTCGACCGCCGGTTCCAGCCCCGTCGTCGGCGTCGCCAAGCCGGCAGACACGCGGATCAAACCGACCGACAGCAACGATGTGGGTCTTCAAGACATGGCCGGCAACGGCCGCGAGTGGACCCGAGGAATTTTCCTCGTCAAGGGGCAACCCTACACGATCGCCGACGCGTTCGCCCCGGAGGATCGCGTCGTGCTGCGCGGTCGCAACTTCACCCTGCCGACGCCACTGACCATCGAGAAATTGAAGTTCGATCAAACCGACCCGCAAGCCCCTTTCGCTGGGAAAGCCAGCCCCTACACCGGCTTCCGGATCGTCTTGCCGGTGCCGTGAGATTCACACTTCTTCCCACACGCTGTTATAGGCCCCGATCCCTTCGAAGTGGGCGATCATGCGCTGGTAGAACGGGTGCACTGACAGCGTCGCGCTGTCGCCGATAACGAGCAGCGAACGCCGCGCCCGGGTGAAGGCGACATTCGTCCGCCGGGTGTCCGCTAGAAAGCCGATCTCGCCTTCGGGGTTGGAGCGCACGAACGAAAACAGGATCGCTTCCTTTTCCTGGCCTTGGAAACCGTCGACGCTGTCCACCTCCAACTCCGGCACGTCGGCGAGCTTCTCGCGGATCAATCGCACTTGCGCCCGGTACGGCGTGATGATCCCGATGGCGGTCGCGGGGACCCCGGCTTCGAGCAGTCTGCGGGCGTATTTGATGGCCAACTCGGCTTCCATCGGATTGCGTCGACTGCCGCTTTCGGGTTCGCGCTCTTCGTCGTAACTGGCGCCGGCCGTGTCGATGTAGCGCACGGGTTGTTCGAGTAGGTCACGCTCCGCGTGACGCCGACCCGCTTTCGGATCCGGGCGTGCGTCACGCGGAGCGTGACCTA
>JAYTBD010000472.1:0-1600 GCA_043737155.1 Fimbriiglobus sp.
CGATCAGCGCGGCCAAGGTGTATGAAACGAGGAGCAGGATGTTGATGGTTTTCATCCAACCGACGGCCCCGACGATCACCGCGACCAAGACCCACCAGACGACCGTGGAACTGCCGCGGTAGCCCGTGCGGGGGTTCGGGATGGCGGCGGAGGGGATGATGGCCACGCGAAGCACCCCGGGTGTCAGACGGGCACTTTCGTTTTGCCGACGATGTCGTTCACGATGGCCACGGTGTCGTTGCGACCGCCCTGATCCCACGCTTTGGTCATCAGACGGTGGGCGAGGACCGGGACCGCGAGGGCTTTCACGTCGTCGGGGGTGACGTACTGCCGGCCCGAGAGCATGGCGAGCCCTTGGGCGGCGCGGTAGTAGGCCAGCGCGGCGCGCGTGCTCGCCCCGAGAGAGACTTCCGGATGCACGCGGGTGGCTTCGATGAGATCGAGGATGTAGTCCGCGACGGGCGGTTCGACTTTGACATTCCGGACGACCATTTGCAGCGACACGATGTCCGAAGGGCGCAGCACGGGCTTGAGCTGATCGACGGGTTCGCCGCGGCGGTGCTGGGTGAGGATCGACCGCTCCGCGGCCCGGTCCGGGTAGCCGATCTTCACGCGCATCATGAAGCGGTCGAGCTGACTCTCCGGAAGCGGGTACGTCCCTTCGAACTCGTACGGATTCTGAGTGGCGAGCACGAGGAAGGGTGGACCGAGCGGCCGGGTGACGCCGTCGATGGTCACTTGGCGCTCGCTCATCGCTTCGAGCAGGGCCGACTGGGTGCGCGGCGTCGCCCGGTTGATTTCATCCGCCACGACGACTTGGGAGAAAATGGGGCCGGGGGCGAACTCGAACTTCGACTCGCGCTGGTTCAGGATGTTCGTACCGAGCAAGTCACCGGGCAGCAAGTCGGGGGTGAACTGAATCCGGGCGAACTTGCATTCGAGGCTCTTGGCCAGGGCTTTGGCCAAGAGTGTCTTGCCGACGCCGGGCACGTCTTCGAGCAGCAAGTGGCCGTCGGCCAAGAGGGCGATGACGGCGAAGCGGATCACTTCGGGCTTACCGAGGAACACCCCGGCGACGTTGTCGCGGAGGGTATCGACGAGATGGGCCAATTCGGCGGGGGGTTGCGGCTCCGGCGTCGGCAAGTAGCTCGAAGATGGCGGGTGCGGCATCGGGCGACTTTCTCGGCGCAAGCTCAGGGGAGGGGCGGACGCGGCACGTAGGAGAGGTTGGAGTCACTACGCTCCTACCGCGAGTCCGGTTTGCGCAATTCCCGAGCCGGGTCGAGTGAGCGCCCGGAGTTCCGATTGCTCCGGGCGCTTACGCAACCCGGCTCGCGGACTTCGCAATTCTTTCACGCGTCCCCGAATAATGGCTTGGCGTCGCCGATGCCGCCGCGCAGGTTCGGGTTGGTCGAACGATTCGCCGTCCGCTCCGCCGCTTCGACCGCATCGGCCGCACGCTCCGCTTCTCCGGCGGCTTCCGCCACCGCTTCCTCCCCGGCTCGGATCGTTTTCAGCGACAGCCCGATCCGTTTCTTTTCGGTGTCGACCGCGAGCACTTGTACTTCGACCTGCTGCCCTTCGACGACGACATCGCGCA
>JAYTBD010000473.1:0-9963 GCA_043737155.1 Fimbriiglobus sp.
CGCCGGCGCCGCGCCCAACCGCAGCGCGATGATCTTCGCCTCTTGGTCGCCGTCGAGCAACTTCGCCCGCGGCGCCCGCGGCAAGCTCTCCAAGGCCGAGTCGAACCCGCCGGTCACAAACCGCTCGCGGAGGTTCTCCACCGTCTGCCGCCGGCAGCCGTACGCCTCGACGATCCGGGCGTCCGTCCAAGCCGGGCCGTCCGCGTCGGCCTTGAGCAGCACCTGCGCCCGCCGCACCTTCTGAGACGACCCGCTCAAGCGCTGGACGACCCCTTCCAGAGACGTCCGTTCCGAAGTCGACAACCGGACGATATACTTCTTCTTCACGGCCAACCCTCCGCAGTTGGCGGACATGATGACCGAAGTCGGCCACGGGCGCAATCCCAACTCAGCTCGGTGACGCAGCACTAGCCCCGTGTCGGGGCGGGCAATCCCGATACACTCGATTAGAGAATCCCGGATTCGGAGCCAACCCCATGCCGGTCAGCGGCCCCATCTCGATCTACCACGAACACCCCGATTGGTTCCGCCCGCTCTTCGCGGAACTCGACCGGCGAAGCATCCCGTACGTCCGGCTCGACCCGCGTTCGCATGGCTACGATCCTTCCGAAAAAGAATCGCCCTACTCGCTCGTCTTCAACCGCATGAGCCCCTCGGCCTACCTCCGCGGCGGCATCCAAGGGATGTTTTACACACTTGGCTATTTGGCGCACCTCGAGCGCCTCGGCGTACCGACGGTGAACGGATTGAAAGCGTTTACGACGGAGACATCCAAGGCCCGACAATTGACGCTGTTGGAATCGCTCGGCTTGCCTTACCCGAGATCGCGCGTCATCAACCACGCGAGTCAAGCGGTCGAAGCGGCCGAGGGGTTGCGATTCCCGGTCGTGGTGAAAGCGAACATCGGTGGCAGCGGCGCGGGGATCGTCCGCTTCGATTCCATCGGAGTCTTGACCCGCGCCGCGGAAGAAAGCCGCCTCGACTTCGGCGTCGACCACACGGCGCTCGTCCAAGAGTTCGTCCCGAATCGCGGCGGCAAGATCACCCGCGTCGAACTATTGGGCGGCAAGTTCCTCTATGCCATCGACGTCTTCACGACCGGGGACACGTTCAACCTCTGCCCGGCCGACATCTGTCAACGCAGCGATGGCGTCGCACTCGAACGCTCCGCTTGCGCAGTCGATACGCCCAAGACCAAGTTGAAGGTCGCCGGGGTGACACCGCCCGCGAAGGTCATCGCCGCGTGCGAAGCGATCATGCGCGAGACCGGGATCGACGTGGGTGGGATCGAGTACATGATCGACGACCGCGACGGGGCGCTCGTCTACTACGACATCAACGCCCTGTCGAACTTCGTGGCGGATGCGACCCATGTTGTGGGGTTCGACCCCTTTGTCAAGCTGGTGGATTACCTTGAGGTGGTTGCAATCCGAAAGAAGAACACGGATGACACGGAAAAAAACGGGATGGAGAGGATCAGAGAATCTTGTTGATCCTCTCCATCCCGTCTTCATCCGTGTCATCCGTGTTCGCTTCGAGCTTTCATTTCCAGGGCATTCACCATGCGCTACGGTTACTGGCTCCCCGTCTTCGGCGGTTGGCTGCGGAACGTGGACGACGAAAACATGGCCGCGACGTGGGAGTACTCCAAGAAGCTCGCGCAGCGCAGCGAACAAATCGGCTTCGAACTCACCCTCGTCGCCGAGCTGAATCTCAACGACATCAAAGGCGAATCGGAGCCGTCGCTCGACGCGTGGAGCACCGCGGCGGCGCTCACGGCCGTGACCGAGCGACTCGAATTCATGGTGGCGGTGCGGCCGACATTCCACAACCCGGCGCTGTTGGCCAAGCAGGCCGCGAACATCGACCGCATCGGCGGTGGCAACCGGTTGTCACTGAACGTCGTCAGCAGTTGGTGGAAGGACGAAGCGACCAAATTCGGCGTCCACTTCGAACAGCACGACGACCGCTACGCCCGCACGGCCGAGTGGCTCGAGGTACTCGACAACCTCTGGAAGCGCGACGATTTCCATTTCGATGGGAAGTACTACAACGTCGCCGATTCGGTACTGCAACCGAAGCCGATCACGAAGCCGCGGCCCACGATTTACGCCGGCGGCGAATCGGACACGGCCAAGAATCTGATCGCCAAGACGTGCGACGCGTACGTGATGCACGGCGATCCGCCCGAGAAGATCGGCGAGCGCATCCGCGACATGGCCGCGCGGCGGGACAAGTTCGGTTTGCCGCCGATGATCTACGGTGTGTCCGGGTATTCGATCGTGCGGAGCACGGAGGCGGAAGCGCAAGCGGAACTCGCCCGCATCACGGACGTGAAGCAGTCGAAGGCGGGCTACCACAACTACCAGCAGTGGCTCTCCGGCACGCAGCTCGAACAGCGGGTGTCGTTGGAAGACTATTCGGTGAGCAACCGCGGACTGCGGTCCGGATTTATCGGCACACCGCAGCGCGTGATCGACCGCGTCGCCGAATTCGAGAAAGTCGGCGTGAGTTTGCTGCTGCTCCAATGCAGCCCGCAATTTGAAGAGATGGAACGCTTTGCAGAGGCGTGTATTCGGCATTGATCGACTGTGGCGGCAAGTTTCCCAACTTGCCGTGGTCCAAAGTTCGACAACCTCAATCCCATCAATCGAGCGGTCCGATGGCGTTCCACGGCAAGTTGGGAAACTTGCCGCCACGTTCGGACGATTCATGCCCCGGATTGTGGCTTCACCGGTGTCCGGAAGAAGATCAAAAAGATCAGCGACGCGGCGGTGCAACCCAGGAGCGGGACCATCCACACCTCGGGCCAATCGATGTGCCGGCCGACCCGGTGACGGTCCACGACGTATGCCGCCATGAGGTTGCCGGTCCACGGGCCGATGCCGCTGCTGACGAACGCGGCGATGGCTTGGGCGCTCGCGCGCAGCGTCGGCGGGGCCTCGCGGTCGATGAACGTCGCCGCGACCACGAAATAGAACGCGAAGCTCCAGCCGTGCATCGGCACGCCGAGGGCGAGGATCCACGCGGGATCGCCGCCGATCATCGCGGCGGCGCGGAGGGTGCCGCCGACCGAGCCGAGCAGCATCAGCCACTTCATGTTCCGCTTCGGGTTCAGCAGGGGGATGGCGAACATGCAGCCGATCTCGACGACTTGCCCGATGGTCATCCAGCGCTCCGGCCGGGGCAGCCCCATGTCGGTGAGGTAGCGGTGGCCGTAGACGCCGTAGAACTGGTTCATCTGCGCCGTGAGCAGCGCGACGAGGATGAAGACGACGAACGAGCGATCCCGGAAGAGCTTGAACGCGGGGAAGCCGAGCGCTTCGCCGAGGGTCTTGCCGTGCCCCTTGGGCGGCGTCTCGGGGAGCGTGAATCCGTAGATGCCGAGTATCAGATTGACGATCCCCGCGAGCAGGAAGGGTTGCGGGGAAATCGGTTGCAGGATCGCCCCCATCGCCAAGCCGACCGCGACCCAACCGATGGTGCCGAACATCCGCGTGCGCGAGAACTGGTGCGCGGGGTCGGGGAGATTCCGGAGGGTCAGCACGGTACACAGGATCATCGCGATTTGCGAGCAGAACGATTGCAGGAGCATGATGACGAAGAGCGGACCGAAGACCCGACTCGCGGTGGCACGCATCTCCGGGGAGTCGTTCACGCGATCGAATGCGGCTTTCACCCCATCGGGCGGCTGCGGCGATCGGAACTCGGGGTGCTGGCGAAGGGGGAACCCGTCCGCCGTTTCGGCTTCGACGAGACCCGCGTAGACGGCGTCGATCGCCGGGAAGTTGAGTTCGCACCAAGCGCTCGCGAGTAGCAGGAACCCCCCGCAGGCCAAGCTGGCCACGGCCAATACCCGGTCGGCGCGGAAGAGGCGGTCGACGAGAATGCCGACGAGGGGCGCCGCCAGCATCCCGCCGATGGCGAAGGTGGAATAGATCCAACCGACTTGCTCGGTCGTGAAGTTGAGCCCCCCTTTGGTCGGGGAGGACATCAGAAAAGTCCCGGTGGTCACCCCCCACGAGCCGAGCGCGAAGTAGACCAAAAACATCATCGCGGACAGCCTTGTCCGCACGCGGCGCTGCATGGAAGGACTCGCGGGTAAGCCGGTTCGACGGAGTACGTTCTACGATGGGAAGGCGACGACGGCGTCCGGCGAAGGGGATCCGCGGTCCGCGAGGCTGGGAAACTCGGCGGGCGTCGGGAAGCGAGACCGTGAGATTCCCCCGCGGTGGACACCGGTCGGCGACACCGACAACGCGTTCCGGACCGTCTCCAAAAGAATTTGGGGTCGATACGGTTTGGGAAGCATCCCGAGCGCCCCTTCCGTGCCGACCAAGCTATCGGCGGAGTAACCGCTCGAGAACAGGACGCGGACGCGGGGATCGATCTCGGCGAGCGCGCGGTAGGTATCTTGGCCCGAGAGGTTGGGCATGGTGAGGTCAAGCACCACCAGATCGATCGCACCCGGATCCCGGCGGAAGAGTCGGATCGCCTCTTCGCCCTCCGCGGCCTCGAGCACCGCGTAGCCCGCCGATTCGAGCACTGTGCGGCCGATGTCCCGGATCATCGTTTCATCGTCGACGAGAAGGATCGTTTGCAGTCGAACGACGCTCGGCAGCGGCGTGTTCTCCAAGACGGTGTCGTCGGGCGCGGCGGGGGATGTTCGGGCGGCCGGAGCACGTTCGACAGCGCGCGGCAAGTAGAGATCGAACCGCGTGCCCCGGCCGAGTTCGGAGTGCACTTCGACCCAGCCCCGGTGTTGGGTCAGGATGCCGTGGACCATCGCGAGCCCCAACCCGGTCCCTTGATCGACGGGCTTCGTGGTGAAAAAGGGTTCGAAGACCCGTGCGAGATGCGCGGGGCTCATGCCGTGGCCGGTGTCTTCGACCGTAAGCCGCACGTACTCCCCGGCCCGCGAGTCCGGGTGTCCCGTCGATTCGGCGAATTCCACCGCGGCGGAGCGGATCTCGATGCGACCGCCGTCGGGCATCGCATCCTTGGCATTCAAGCAGAGGTTCAACAGCACTTGAGAAATCAGCGTGGCGTCCGCGACGATCGGGAGATCGTCGCGGATTTCGGCGACGACCCGGACGCGCGGGTCGAAAGTGCGCCCGATGAAGTTCACGACTTCCGAGACGATTTCTCCCACCCGAATCGCCTCGAGAATGAGTTGGTTTTTGCGCGCGAACCCGAGCAATTTTTTGGTCAGGTCGGCGGCGCGGTTGGCCGCGCGGAGCGCGGTCACCACGTGTTTGCGGTTGGGGTCGTGCTCGGGGATGTCGGCCAAGTGGAGATTGCCGATGATCCCGGTCAGCAGGTTGTTGAAATCGTGGGCGATCCCGCCGGCCATTTGACCGATGAGTTCCATTTTTTGGGCTTGGAAGAGTTGCTCTTGCGATCGCCGCTTCTCGGTATCGTCCTGAGTCACGCCCCAAAAGCGGAGGGCGTGCCCGGCCGCATCGAAGTCGGCGTAGTATTCCTCCGTAATGAAGCGGATTTCCCCGTCCGGGCGGACGATCCGAAAGTCGAGGCAATAGGGGTAGCCGAGTCGCCCGGCATCGCTGGATGCGGCGTCGACTTTGGCGCGATCATCGGGGTGGACCGCGGCGAGATAGAGTTGCAACGACGCGGTCGTACGGTCCGGGTCGTATCCGAAGATGCGGAACTTCTCCGCGGACCAACGGCATTCGTCCGTCGGCGGCAAGTACTCCCACGAGCCGATGTGGGCGATGCGCTGGGCGTCGGCGAGCATGGCCTCGCTGCGTTGCAGAACGAGTTCGGATCGCTTCCGCTCCCCGATATCGCGCTGGATCATGACCCAATGGGCGCACTGACCGCCGGCGTCCGGCACGGGGACAACGCTGATTTCGACCCAGAATTTCGAGCCGTCGCGCCGGTAGTTCAGCAATTCGCCTTTGAACGGATCCCCGCTGTCCAAGGCGACCCGCAATCGCTCGAGTGTCGCGGAGTCGGACTCGGGCCCGCGCAGGAAATGGAGCGAGCGTCCGCGCAGCTCATCCGCGGCGTAGCCGGTGATTTCGCAGAAGGCATCGTTGGCGTAGAGCACGCACCGACCGGGTCCGGTGTTCCGCTCCGATTCCAATATGACCACCGCATCGCGCGCGTGCACGACGGCCGACTCGAGCATTCGCAAGCGCTCTTCGGAGCGCCGGCGTTCCGAGACGTCGATGATGATCCCCGCGATCCGATCCGTCAACTTGCCTTCATCGTCGACCAGTCGCCGGCCGCGGCACTGCACCCAGAGCATTCCCCCGGCGCTCGGCACGCGGAATTCGCATTCGCATTCTTGCCCGCCGTCGAGCAGTTTTCCGATGGCTCCGCGCAACCCGGGGAGGTCGTTGGGGTGGGCGACCTTGAGGAGGTCGTTCAAAGTGCCGATGGAGTTCGATCCCAGGCCCATCCATTGGGACAGGGGTTCGGAGCACTGGATAACCTGCGTGAAGATGCTCCACTCGTAGGCGATCATCCGCGCCGAATTGAGGGCGAAGCGGAGCCGTTCTTCTTTCTCGCGGAGCTGGCGCAGCGCGGCTTTCCGCTCGCTCATGTCGAGCAGGATCGAAACCGCTCCAAGGAGTTGTCCGTCGGGATCGCGCACGGGGGACGCGCTGACCGAGACGTCGAGGTGAGCCCCGGACGCGGAAAGAATCCGCGCTTCGAAGCCTTCGGTGACGACTCCCTCCGTGATCGCTTTGACGATGGGCCAGCTTTCGAAAGGGACCGATTGCTCCTTGGTGGCGGAGATCCGGCTCCGGTTGAGATCTTTCAAGCCCACGCCGTGGGGGGTGGTGTCGTTCCACAAATTCCTGTGCCGTTGATTCCGCCAGAGGATGCCGCCGTCCAACCCGACGATCATTACCCCGGCCGGCATCTGGCTGAGTACGGAGTCCAAGAACGCTTTCTGCCCCCGGTCGGCCGTGGCGAGCCTTTCCAACTCCGCATTCCGCTCCCGCAGTTCCGCGGTCAAAACCGCATTGGTCTCGGCTTCGATCATCCGATCGCTGGCGATGGCCGCAATCGTCAGTTCGATGAACAGGAGCAACGCGAGTACGAACGAATATCTGCCGCAATACATCGGGTCTCGGACCAGGGGCAGTACCGATTCGACATCGACTCCCATGGTCAGAAATAAGAGACACATCGCCAGCCAAATGCCGCGGTGCAATGCGATCCCGCGCGGGTGGAATCGCAGGGCGAGCCACGTTTGCAAGCCCATGAGGCCGACGGCGATCGAGAAGAAGCCGGGCGTGCCGTTCGACCCCGCCGAGTCGAACACGAAGTAGGTCAACACCCCGAGGATACCGAGGAGCAGGATCAACTCGGCCCGCCGGGCCAAGCTCCACGAGATTCTCCACCGCCCCAAGAGACCCAGCACCGTGGCCGAGAGGACGAGGTTCGCAAATGCGGACAATCCGGCGGCGGCGAAGCCGAGGACGAATGGCGCGTCGAGTCGGAGATAAAGGGCCAAGGCGACGACGATAACGCCCCGCGCGGTCGCTGCGGCCAAACTGACGTACGCGATCGACAAGAGATCGCGGATACGGTTGAGACCGTCCGGGAAGGTGCGTCGACGGGAGTAGGCCCAACCCAATCCCGCATCGACCGACGCGAGGGCGATGGTCGCCCAAATCAATTCTGGCGGCGCGGTCGAAAGGAGCGAGGCTAGGATCGACCCGGCGAGGAATGGCAGAAGCGCACCGCGACCCCAGACCAGCGCCGCGATCCAACCGAGACCCAAAGGGGCGGCCAAAATCAATCCGTCGGCCAGCGATGTCGAAATGCCGAGCAGACCGTAGCCGAAGAGCAGTGCGGCGGCGAAGATCGCGGTGGGCACGAGCAGGTGTGGCCAGACTCGTTTTCGGAGCATCATCGCTGGTACCGAGAGACCGGCGTCCCGAAAGTAAAGCGCGGGCTACTCTAGATCGCGATTCAGCCCCGCGACGAACTTTTCGCTTTAATCCTGATGTTTTTTGAAGAAATGATGCCGGCATAGAAGTGCATCGGGGTGCGCCGACAATTTTTGGAATGTGATTAAGGCCTCCATTTCGGGCCGAATCTTCTTGGACTTTCGAAGATCAAAGGACTTCCGAAGTCGAAGCCGGACTTCGGAAGTCGGAACACTAGCTACCCGGCTCCGATACTCATTGTTCAACGCCGCACACTTCTTCGCTTGCGGTTCCCCCCGCACGACCTGTATCATGTCCCTTCCGCCGGTCAGCCATTCTTCCTCGGAATTCGTCATGACCATCCCGACCACATTGGTCCGACGCAACTTCTTGCAAATCGGGGCGGGCGCCGCCATCGGCCTCGGCGTCCCATTCGGTAACACCGCGCGCGGAAAAGATGCGGGGAAGCAGGGCAAGACCAAGTCGGTGATCCTCGTCAACCTCACCGGTGGAATGAGCCACCTCGATTCCCTCGACATGAAGCCCGAAGCGCCGGCCGAGATCCGCGGCGAATTCAGACCGATCGCCACCGCCGTACCCGGCATTCAAATCTGCGAGCACCTGCCCCAACTCGCGGAACGCATGAAGCGCTGGGCGCTCGTCCGCTCGCTGTCCCACGGTGAGAACGGCCACCTCCCCGGTAGCCACCGGCTGCTGACCGGCGCGACCATGCCGAACCAGCGCGGCACCGACTTGGACAATGTTCTGTCGCGGAAAGATTGGCCCTGCTATTCCGCCGGGTTGAATTACCTCCGGCCGCGGCACGACGGCATTCCCAATGGCGTGACGCTGCCGCACGGATTGATCGAAGGCCCGCTGACTTGGCCCGGCCAACACGCCGGCTTCCTCGGGCCATCGCACGATCCGATGCTCGTAACGCAGGATCCGAATTCGCCGACCTTCAAGATGGACGCGTTCGAACTGCCGCCGGGGACCGACCCGAACCGCTTGGAACAGCGCCGCAGTTTACTGGAGCAACTCGGTTCGGAACGCGTCGGCGATCCGAACTTCCGCGGGCACCAGCGCCGAGCGTTCGAGTTGCTCGGCTCGCAAAAAGTGGCCGGTGCGTTCCGACTCGACCGCGAGCCGCCGAAGATCCGCGATCGCTACGGTCGAAATCAATTCGGCCAATCGCTGCTCCTCGCGCGCCGGCTCGCCGAAGCGGGGGTGCCGATGATCCAAGCGAACATGGGGATCGTGCAGACGTGGGACACGCACGTCGATAACTGGGGCCGGATGAAGACGAAGCTGCTGCCGTGGCTCGATTCGGCCATCGCCGCGCTGACGGATGAACTCGAAGCGATGGGATTGTTGGAGAGCACGCTCGTGTGCGTATTGGGGGAATTCGGCCGGACGCCGAAGATCTCGAACCTCCCCGGCGAGAAGATCGCGGGCCGCGATCATTGGGCCGGGGTTTACTCGGGCTTGTTCACCGGCGCTGGTGTCGTCGGCGGGCGGGTCATCGGCAAGTCGGATCGAATCGGGGCGCACCCCGTGACCAACTCGTACACGCCTTACGATGTCGGCGCGACCATTTATCAAGCTCTCGGCGTCGATCCGGAAAGCGAGATCCGCGACTCCCAGAACCGTCCGTCGCGCGTATCCGCCGGTCGGCGAATGGATGCGCTCTTCCAAAATCGATGATGCCAAGCCGGCGATCCATTTGCGAGTTGTCATCTGCTATACCTCGTGCGCGAGTTCGGTGATCGGGGTGGAGGCCGCGTAACTCATGAACGCCAGCGAGGCTTTTTGCGTCTCTCGAACCAATGCGGCCGAAGGTTACATCCGTTCGCAAGTGGCAAGGACCATGCCCCCGTGCCGCCATAAGAGGCACTCGAATGCGGCCGCATCGCGGTCTTCGGAGTAGCGGCGCAGCAGTGCTGCATCGCTCGCCGTGTCGGCGAGTAATCGGTGGCGAGACGACATGAGCCAACGAGCTTGCAAAGCGCCTCCCGGTTATCTTCGGTCATCGAGCATCCGGTTCCCCACCGTCGCT
>JAYTBD010000474.1:0-1598 GCA_043737155.1 Fimbriiglobus sp.
GTCCGGCGAAGCGCAGGAAAAAGGCCATTTGAGGCCCAAAATCCGGAGGTTTGGCCAGCCATCGAGAAGCTTGTCGATCCTCTCACGCGGGGTGATCCAGAGTCACCGCTTCGTTGGACGTGCAAAAGCACGCACGCACTTTCCGCGGAGCTATTCGCTCAACACGGCATCCGGGTCAGCGATAAAACCGTTGCCAAGCTGCTTCGTGAGCACGGCTACAGTTTGCAGGCAGCCAACAAGACAGTTGAGGGTGCGCAGCACCCAGATCGCAACGCGCAGTTCGAGCACATCAACGCCAAGGCTCAACGCTGTATCGAGCGTGGGATCCCAGTCATTTCGGTTGATACGAAGAAGAAGGAACTGGTCGGAAACTTCAAAAACGCGGGGCGCGAATGGCAGCTACAAGGGGAGCCGGAGCTCGTAGATGTGCACGACTTTCCGTCGGACGCCGTCGGCAAGGCCATCCCTTACGGTGTGTACGATCTCGCCGCAAACGACGGCTTCGTGAGCGTGGGCGTCGACCACGACACGCCGGTGTTTGCAGTCACCTCGATTGAAGCGTGGTGGGCACGGGTCGGCTCGAAGCGGTACCCGCAAGCACGCGAGATCTTCATCAACGCTGACGCGGGCGGCAGTAACAGCTATCGCTCACACGTGTGGAAGCAGCAGCTGCAACGGGTTGCCGACAAGCTCGCGATGTCAATCCATGTGAGCCACTTCCCGCCGGGCACCAGCAAATGGAACAAGGTCGAGCACCGACTCTTTTCTTTCATCTCGATCAATTGGCGTGGCCGACCACTGCGAACCTACGAAACGGTCATCAACCTCATCGGCAACACGACCAACCGTGGTGGGCTCGTCGTGCGCGCGCGGTTGGATCGCCGCAGATATCCGACTGGAAAAAAGGTCTCGGCGAAGGAACTTCGCGAGCTAAAAATCGACCGCGACGACTTCCACGGCGATTGGAACTACGTCATCAGACCGCGGGCGCAGTGACCGACCGACTTCTACATTCGCAGGCCCTTACCGTTTTCATTCCCCTGCTTGCCTTGCTTTCGGCGCCATCGGCCAACGCTCAAACCGCACAGGACCTGTGGCTGCAATACGCGGCCGAACCCAATCGCCATGCCCTGATTCCGAATAACTCTTATGCGGGCTACCGCGCGTGCGAGTCGGCGCTGCCGCCGCCTTCGGGGCCCGTGTTCGATGTGACTGCTAGTGAGTTTGGCGCCGACGACAGCGGAGTCGACGACTGCACCGCCGCCATTCAGGCCGCCATCGACGCGGCGGGGGCCGAAGGCGGAGGAACGGTGCAGATCCCGGCGGGTACTTATCGGATCGAGGGTTTGATTCACCTGCGTCACGATCGCACGGTCATTCGCGGTGCGGGGCGCGAC
Source organism: Fimbriiglobus sp. (assembly GCA_043737155.1). Taxonomy (GTDB): domain Bacteria; phylum Planctomycetota; class Planctomycetia; order Gemmatales; family Gemmataceae; genus JALHQU01. The sequence continues at coordinate 1,398 of JAYTBD010000474.1, forward strand.
CAAACAGTTCTGGACTTTCGCCGCTCGCTCGAAGAAATTGACGGGCCTTTCGGGAGCGGAAGCTCGCGTTGGTCTTGGAGTGGAGGACTGGTTTGGATCTCGCCCGACGATACTTTCGACGGGGGGGGCAGGTCGTCGATGCCGGGGGCGACGTAGGCCGAGATCATCCGGCAGCCATCGCGATCGACCCCGCGAGCGATG
>JAYTBD010000475.1:0-1597 GCA_043737155.1 Fimbriiglobus sp.
GAGCGCCAGCACGTCGAGTGCGCGCTTGAGTTCCGCTTCGAGCACGGGGTTGGTGAAGCGGACGCGTTGGATGTCCGACATTTTGATGCAGCGCAGGCCCTCACCGGTGAGGATGTTCAGCATCGTCGCGTCGAGTTGCGCCGTGCCGACGGCGACCTTCTGCGTTTCGATGCCGATGATAGTGCCGCTCAAGTTCCCCGGTTGCGTCGTGGCGCCCGGCTGCATGACGACGTCGATTTTCTCGCCGCGCGTCTGCGTGAGGATCCCCGCGAGCGTCGGCTGGCTGTTCAGGTTGATCGCGAAGCTGCTCAGCGTCCGCGCGACCGGTTCGCGGCTGTCGTAGCTCACGGCCGAGACGCGGCCGTTGTCCAAGTCTTGCAGCGTCATCGACTTCAACAAATCGTTGATGTCGGTCTCGGGGAAGGTGAGATCGACGCGGGAATCGTCCGTGACTTTGCCGCTGCGGCCGAAGTAGCCGACGCCCGAATTGAACATGACCACTTGGGTGATCGGCAGCGTCACGGCGGGTTTGGGATCGACGTTTTTTTTCTCGTCCGCGGAGAGGAGGTAATCGGCGCAGATGCCGACGCCGACCGCCCCGGCAATGGGGGCGACCAAGAGCCAACGTGTCAAACGCATGGGGAGACTCCGAGAAAGGAGAAGCGGATCCGACCACAATTCAGACGATCAAGGTAATCTAAATGGTCGGCGAGATGTGTAACGGCGGCGCAACTGAGTCGGATCTACCCCTTCGACATTTCGTAAATCTTCAAAATGCAGCCGATGGCGAAGAGGACCCCGAGGCAGACGCCGACCACCAGCGCGCAGAGGGCGAGTTTGTTCACCGGCTGCGGTTGGCCGTATCTCGGCTTCGGAACGGGGACGGGTTTGGTTTTCCGCTTCGGCACCGCGGTGGGAGTGCGGTCCAATCCGGCCGAGCGGACCGTCTCCTGTGCGATGGCGGACACCGGCGCGATAGTCTCGAACACCAGCGTCCGCTCCGGCGCGAGGTCGCCGTCGAAGAGGATCGGTTCGTGCGGCAGCTCGGCGAAGATTCCCGGCAACGACTTCGCAATCTTCGAGGCCATGCCGGTCGGCGCGGGGAGCGCGTTGAAATCGATGGCCCCGCCGGAGTCGTCGCCGTCGGCGTAGCACTGGAGAAATTGCGAGACCGCCCCCGCCGAAGTGGGCCGGGCCTGCGGATTCTTGGCCAGCAGATGCAAGATGAAATTCGCCAGCGGCGCCGGGACGTCGGCGCGCAAATAACCGAGGGGTTGCGGGGCGGTGTGCCGGTGGTGCATTGCGGCCTCGTCGGCGCGGGTCGCGGGGAAAGGCGGCCGGCCGATGAGCAGGTGGTGCAGCACGCAGCCGAGGGAATAGAGGTCGGCCGCGGGGTCGGCGCGATCCGGGTCGGCGAACTGCTCCGGCGCGCGGTACTCGAAGTCGGGCTCTTCCCAATCGGCGCCGAGTCGGCCGAGGCCGAAACCGGAGACTTTGACCAGCGGTTTGTCGTCCGAGCCTTTGCCACCGACGCGGCCGACGAGGATGGCGGTCGGCGACAGGCGACCGTGGGAGACGTCTTTTTCGTGGGCGTGCT
>JAYTBD010000476.1:0-1595 GCA_043737155.1 Fimbriiglobus sp.
GCACTCCCCGAAAGGAACGCACCGTGAATTCCGCCTCCCTGCTCGCCGCATCGCCGCTCGATAGCGACCTCATTTGGATCATCGCCGCGGGCGTGGCTGCGCTTTTCTTCCTCGTGTTCCTCTTCGTCTTCTTCAGCTTCATCCGCCTTTGGATTCAAAGCCTCACGACCGGGGCCGACATCAGCATCCTCAATATGATCGGCATGAAACTCCGGAACGTGCCGCACGTGATGATCGTGAACCAAAAGATCGCGCTCGTGCAGGCCGGGGTGAAAGTCAACACCCAAGACATGGAAGCGCATTACCTCGCCGGGGGCCGGGTGCCGCAGACGGTGAAGGCCGTCATCGCCGCGCACAAAGCCGGCTTGGATTTGCCGTGGCGCGTCGCGTCCGCCATCGACCTCGCCGGGCGGGATGTCCTCGACGCCGTGCGGACGAGCGTCAATCCAAAGGTCATCGATTGCCCCGACAAAAACATGGGCAAGCAGTACCTCGACGCCGTGTGCAAGAACGGTATCCAATTGCTCGCCAAGGCCCGCGTGACGGTGCGGACGAAACTCGAACGGCTCGTCGGTGGTGCGACCGAAGAAACGATCATCGCCCGCGTCGGCGAAGGCATCGTCAAGGCCATCGGCTCGGCGCACGACCATAAGGAAGTCCTCGCCAACCCCGGCATGATCTCCCAGACGGTGCTGCACTCGGGTCTCGATGCCCAGACGGCGTTCGAGATCGTCTCCATCGACATCGCCAACCTCGAACCCGGCGAGAATATCGGAGCCAAACTCGCGGCTGACCAAGCGTCCGCCGACTTGCGGGTCGCTCAAGCCGAGGCCGAGAAGCGCCGGGCCGCGGCCGTCGCCAAAGAGCAAGAAATGCAGGCTCTCGTGCAAGAGAACCGCGCCAAGGTCGTGCTCGCCGAAGCCGAAGTACCGTTGGCGATCGCCGCCGCATTCCGCGATGGCCGACTGGGTATCATGGAGTACTACCAGATGCGGAACATGCAGGCGGATACCTCGATGCGCCAGAGCATCGCCGGCATCTCCGGCGGGCCGACGGACAGCAGCAGTCGGGGTAATTGATCCGAAGCATTGAGACAGGATGAACAGGATCGACAGGATGGGTTCCAAGAAACCATTCTTCTCCCAATCCTGCTGATCCTGTTCATCCTGTCCAAAAACGGGTTGACACGGCCATGGAAAAACTACTCATTCCGCTCGGGATCATGGTGGGCTTGAGCCTGCTCGGATGGCTCACGCAGAAGCTCAAGAACTCGCAGGATCGCAAGCAGGTCGAACGCGACCGCGAGCGCCGCGCCAATTCCCCGACGGTGCCGGTCGTGACTTCCTCCGCGGCGCGGCCGGCCGCGGCCGACCTCAACCGCTTCATGGAAGAGATCGACAAGCTCCGCCAGCGCGGCGCGCCCGGCGCCCCGCCCCCGCCCATCCCGCAAGTCCGGCCGGTCGCCAAAGCTATCCCCGTCGTCGCGGTGAAGAAGAAAGTCCGCCTCGGCGAATCGGCGCCCACGACGTTCGAAACGACCGCGGCGCCGATCCAATCCCGTTCGATGAATCCCGCCGACGACTTGCCGGTCGCCG
>JAYTBD010000477.1:0-9929 GCA_043737155.1 Fimbriiglobus sp.
AAAGCGCACGAGTTGCAGGAAGTGCATCGCCATTTGCTCAAATCTTCCGCGTCCCGAACATTTGCCCGCACATGTACTTTCGATTTGAACGAGGACTACATGCCACCGGTCGTCTGGGGTCCGACTTCGGGTTGGTTTGAGTTCCCTTCAGACGAATCTTCGCGAGATCACTTCGATGGCTTCGGCGGCCGATGTTTCATCAAAGCCTATAGTGCACTCCCGGGCTTTTCCGAGGAAGATTTCTACAACTATTGGGTGGATATCACCGATAAATCCGGACCTCACCCGACTAGGACAAGTGGCCTACCCCCGCTTCCCGAAGGTACGCAGACGGTACTGATCCGGACGTTCGGCGTATTCCTGGACGACGGCTCATTTGCGGATAGTCAGATCCCGGAGGAAGTCATCTTGCGGATCTTCAAACATCGCGAGCCGAAGATTGATATGACGACCAGCGACTTTCTCGGCACGCTGTTTTACCAGTACAAATTGAGCCGGAGCAAGTTCGCTTCCCAGCCCGACAGTCTCGGACTGGAACGGGTGCGGGATACAGACGGCCAGTTTTTCGGCTTCTATTCCAATATCCCCGACCGCTCGCGAACGACCGGTGAGAACGGGTACACGACGATGCGGTCGAACTGTATCGCCTGTCATTCGGAACAACTGTACGGCCCCTCGACGATCTTCTCGCTCTCGCGGAAGCAGCCCGCCACCCGCGGCGCCACCGCCGTGGTCGAGGGGGGAAAGCTGGAGCGTATTCACGCGTTCGGGTGGCGCGTCAACAACGCCGATGTCGGGACGATACAAAAACATTTGATCGCCCTCGGGAAGTGAGTTTCTCGGCGACGGCGTGTGCCGCGGCGAGCGGCTTTCGGACTGTCGGAAGCGTCATGGCTCAGAGTGTGTGACTCTCGAACTTGGAGGCGGCCATGCACATTGCGCTGCAGTATCTGCTGAACGGAATTCTGGATCTCACGGTCCTGGTCTTCTTGTTTTCGGGCGTCGCGAAACTCCACAACCGCCTGCTGTTCAAGCACACGCTGCTGATGTTCCCGTTCATGACCCCACTCGCGGCCGGTGCGATTTCTTATGCCCTCCCGTTGGGGGAGTTGGCCCTGGCGGCACTCCTGTATTTCAATCTCGCGGCGGCGAAGTGGACGGCCGTCGGAGTTTTGACCCTGTTCTCGATGGTGGCATTCTTGGTCCGCCGCCGCAAGATCCCGTGCAGCTGCTTCGGCAACTTCGGCGGTCAGACGCTGTCGAGCTTCACCGTGATCCGGAACGCCGTCCTGGTCTTGCTGGTGCTCTCCACGATCTTGCTGGGCGATCGCGTGGCCGACGCGACGAGCCTTGCCAGCGTGATGTTGATTCCGGTACTCTATCTGATTGCCCGAAAAGCGGTCGTGAACCGGTCTTCGATCCGCGCGCTCACCGAGCAAGGGATACTATGACACTCTGGCTGGCCATCAACTCCATCGCACTGCTGATCCTGGCGGTGGCCCTGTACGTCATGCTCCGGCAGATCGGGGCGATGTTGACGGTGTTGGGCCCCGTCGGCCCCCGCTCGCACGAGTCCGAGGGGCCACGCCTCGGCGAGAGTCTCAAGCCTTGGGTTTCGGACCTGCATGGGGAGGCGGGGCAGGCGCTTCCGACCCTCTACGTGTTCGCCGCTGTCGGGTGTCCGGCGTGCGGGGCCGTCCGCGAGGCGGCCAATTTGATCGCCCCGCACTGGCGCCGGCGCGCGGACATCGTCTTCGTGTACGACACCGACCCCGGCAATTCGTACCCGATCCACGGTCCGGCCGAGCCGGTGCGGGCTTGGTCCCACTCCACGCTCCGGAATTCCATGCGGATCAGTATGATCCCCTTCGGGATCATGACGGATCTGACCGGGGTGGTGATCGACCAAGGGTTGGTCAACCGCGCCGACCATCTCGAGGAGATGCTTGCTCGGGGCGAGCGATCGCCACAGCCCGTTGCGGACTGACGAAAGATACGTCCGCGTTCGTCCGCCCCCATCGAACATCAGGTGGGGGAGTGGCTCCGTCGGGTTGCCCCTTGCCCTTCATTGCTCGCCCGAGCGCTTCCTTGTAACAATTCGCAATTTGCTGAGGACACGGCCCCCCATTGCTTTTCGCATTTTGCTGAGGACACGGCCCCCATTGCTTGCGGACGAGGGTCGATCTTCAAGCGACAGGCTGTACCAGGTGGGAAATCCATGCAATTCTATACCCGGTCGGCGCTTACACCTTGGTCCCTCCCTCCGCGGGTGGCACTCGCGTGTGTGGCACTCCTGCTCATAACACAAGCCGGTTTGCTCGGGTGGGCGGCGACCCGGCATAGCCCGGCCATTGATGAGGTGGGGCATTTGGCGGCCGGGTTACACCACTGGCGCACCGGGTCCTTCGACTTGTACCGCGTGAACCCACCGCTCGTACGCCTGGTGGCGACAGCCCCTCTCGTGTTGCTCGGGATCGACCTGCCCGACGAAATCCGGACGGACTCGTCCCCGCCGTGGCGGCCGGAGTTTCCATTGGGCAGGTCATTCGTTCAGCGACACGGCGAACGGTCATTTTGGTATTTCACCATCGCTCGGTGGGCGTGCATTCCGTTCGCGCTGCTGGCCACCGGCGTCATTTACGTCTGGGGGAGTGCGCTGTACGGGCGGCTGGCCGGGTTGGTTTCGGCCACCCTCTGGGTCGTATGTCCGAACTCACTGGCGAGCGGGCAGATGATTACTCCCGATACGGGAGCCACAGCCTTTGGGTTGACGGCCGGATATTTATTTTGGCGGTGGTTGAAGAGCAGTTCGTTGGAATCGGCGCTGGCCGCAGGTTTTGCCCTCGGCCTCGCATTGCTGTGCAAGTTCACCTGTCTCCTCTTGCCGCCAGTTTGGCTACTCCTTTGGGTAATATGCCGCAGGCGATCCCCGATCGGCACGTTTCAGTGGTTGAGTCAGGCTGGCCAGTTGATCCTGTCATTCTCGATCGCCCTGTACATTTTGAACACCGGGTACGGGTTCGAGAACTGCGGCACGCCGTTGCGCGAGTTGCGGTTTCACAGTGAGGCATTGACTGCAGAAAGCCCGACTGGCATTCGGGCAAATCGTTTTGCGGGAACGTGGTTGGGCCCTCTTCCGATCCCGCTGCCGCAGAACTACCTTGAGGGCATCGATGTGCAGAAGCGGGATTTTGAGAGCGGGATGCGGTCGTACCTTCGGGGGGAGTGGCGAACCAATGGGTGGTGGTACTACTACCTGTACGGTTTGTCGATCAAAACACCGATCGGTACACTGATCTTGTTCGGCCTCGCCGGTATCGTTTGTCTTCTGACCGGGGGCCCCCGCCCAGGTTGGCGTGACGAAATTATACTCCTCCTTCCGAGTGTCGCAGTGATCGGGTTTGTGAGTTCACAGACAGGGTTCAATCACCACTTGCGCTATGTCCTACCGGGACTACCTTGTCTGTTCATCTGGTCGGGACGCGCGGCCGCGTACTCGGGTCGGTTTGCCAAGCTATGGCGCGTTTCGGGAGGCGTTGTAGTAGTCAGCGCCATCGTCAGCAGCTTGGCTGTATACCCGCACAGCATGTCGTACTTCAACGAGCTAGCCGGTGGCCCAGTCAGGGGGTCGGAACACTTGGTGGACAGCAACATCGATTGGGGACAGGATTTACTGTATCTAAAAATGTGGCATGATAATAATCCGCATTCAAGGCCATTACATCTTGTGTATTTCGGCTATATAGATCCGAGAGTGGCTGGAATCGAATTCGTACTGCCTCCGTACGGACCCGTTAGGGCATCTGACTTTGATGAGCCTCAAGCAGGTAGTTTAGGCCCACGCCCAGGTTGGTATGCGATTAGCGTCACATTGCTCCGAGGGTATCGATATTCCGTTCCGAACGGTATAGGTGGTACTGTGTACATTGATGAGTACTACTATGAGTATTTTCTCAGATGCCAACCGGTGGCACAAGTCGGTTACTCCATCAACATTTACCACTTAGAGTTGGACGAGTGCAACCGGCTGCGAGCGAGTATCGGCCTCCCGATTTTGAAAACCAAGTAGTGGCCTATCAGTGTGTTGATGGCCTTAGAATGCCTACCGATCCGCAGGTTGTCCGGACTGTAGTCATCACGCTCCGCGTGATGTCGACGGTTCGAGTCTTCGAGAACCGGCGCCCAACCCCATCGAACTGCGGAGCGAGGCGCCGGATCGCCGCCGGCGCCGGTTCTCGAAGACTCGAACCGTCGACATCACGCGGAGCGTGATGGCTACAGTCCGGAAGTCGCCTCGAGCGATCATTCCCCATCTCGTTTCTTCCCGCGGAGCTTCTTCCTGAGTCCGGGCAACCCGACGAGCATTCCGCCGACGAGAGCGAGAGTGATCGATGCGGGTTCTGGAACCACGCAGTGGGTGTTGGTGATCCGATTATCATCGAGTGTCACCTCGCCATTTCGTGCCAAGGCGCTTCCATTCAAGGTTGCGCCGGTGTTCAATGCGATGCTCGTGAGCGCGAAAATATGACCCAGGAACGTTGTGGATGTACCGAGAGTCGCGGAACTCCCGACCTGCCAAAACACTTCGCACCCCGGCGATGGACCGTTGCCGGCATTGATCGATACGACCGACGAGCCGCTGGCGGTTGTGAGCGTGCTCCCGATCTGAAACACGAATTCCGCATCCGGGTCGCCTTGGAAATCGAGAGTGAGAGCTCCCGTCAGTTGGGCCGATGACGAGAAGGAATAGACGCCCGGCGTGAGTGTGAGTCCGCCGAGATCCTGTCCGGTCAAGTTCGACGTGGGCACCAAGCCCGCCGCTTGGAGGTACGCGGCGGTGAGATCGATTTGTGCCTGGGCCGCGTTGCCGCCCCCGACCGCGAAGGGCGCCAGCACGATTCCCGCTGGGAAGCCCGTGATCTCGGAACCCGGGCTCACTCCCACGTGTCCTCCGCCGATGACGGTCGGGCCGGTGTTGGTCACCGTCGTGCCGCCGAGGACCGCAAAATCGGCCGTCGTACCCGGCGTGATGAAACCGGCTTTCGCTCGTAGCGGCGAACCGGCGAGTGCCGCGATCGCCAGCAAAACCATGATGAACCGTGCTATTTCAGACTCCTTGCTCCGAAGAGCGGTGTGTGGGTAAGACTTCGACGTAGCCGACACCGGATGTGAGTCGCGGCTGGAGTTGTTACCAATCGGTGCGACGCAGAAAGGTGCGTGCTTTTTTCCCGGCTATCCGACGAAGATGACGATGTCGCCATCTCGGGTGGTGAAATTGTCCAGCGTATCGACGAACAGCGTGGACAGCCCACCCAGCGGTGTGAGTGTGTCGACACCGTCGCCACCGCGCAGCGAGTCGCCGAAACTACCGCGCCCGGTGATGAGGTCATCGCCGTAGCCCCCGTCGATCTCGCTATGGCCGAAACCGCCGATAATCGTGTCGTTACCGTCGCCGCCCACGATGACGGCGGTGCCGGTGCCGTTGCTCGTGATGATGTCGTCCTCGGTGCCACCGTCGATGACGGCGTGCCCGGGCGTGGTGCAGGTGATGGAGTCGTTGCCGCTGTCGCCGCTGATCGCGGCGCTGCTGGCATTGCTGACGGTGATTGTGTCGTTGCCATCGCCACTGATGACGCTGGCCCGGCCGGTAACAGAGGACGTGATGGTGTCGTTACCGTTACCGACGTAAATAGTGGCGTCGCCACCACCCAGTATGCCGCTGACCGTGATGGTATTGTTGCCATCGCTATCGCCGACCGTAACGTCCTTGTCCAACGTATAGGTCACGGTGTCGTCACTGAGCCCACCATTGATTCTGACGCTCGTGACATCGGTCAGCGTGAAGAGCGAATTGACGCTGTTCAATGTGACGAGCACATTGTCCCCGGCTTGACTCACGACGATGGTGTCGGCACCGATGTCGCCATCGATGGTCAACACACCGTTGCTCAGACCGACGGCGGGTACTTCGCGACTCTCCAGATTTTCGATCCGGGGGCGGAACGGGGTTCGTGTCATGATGCGTTTTCTCCGAGCAGAGTGTTAGAACGGAACTCGGTCGAGATCCGTGCCGTCACATTAAGCGTTCGCAGAAGTGTTGATAGTCGGGGGCGAGGGGACAGAAATCGTGGGGGAAACCCCGACGCGTTGCGAAGCGCAACGGAGAAAGAGCCGGCCGATGCCCTGGGCGATTGCGTGAGCCACTGCTCGACCCGCCCGCGCGTCGCGCCGTTGCACGGTCGTGCCGAATTCGTCCGTCGACGTGTCGCCGCAAATCTCATCGACCGATTTCAACAACGAAAAAGCCCCGGCACTTGCCGGGGCTTCGTCGGAGTGGGCGATGCAGGGTTTGAACCTGCGACTTCGTCCGTGTGAAGAACGCACTCTACCACTGAGTTAATCGCCCGTTTGCCGGTGACAGCCCGTTGACACCGGCGGATCGAATCCGGTTCACACTTTCGGCGGCAGGTTGCTGCTCGAAGCGGCCGGGGCGTCTTCGAACTTCGGCGCGCCCGACGGGGTGACCCGCTGCGGCGGCCGGACCGGTTCCGGTTCGATGGCCGGCTTCCCCGACGTCGCGTTGGAAATCTCTTCTTCGACGCCGCTGACGCCTTTCTTGAACTCGATCACCGTTTTTCCGAGCGACCGGCCGATGTCCGGCAACTTGCGGCCGAACAGCAGGACGCCCAACAGCAGGAGCAGGAGCATTTCCTGCATCCCCAATCCGGGAATGAACGCGAACATTTTCCACCCTCCTCAAGGTAGGACCGAAGCGATTGCGGGGAGGAGGTTGAAGGTAACCCACCCGGCCATAGCGAAATCGAGTGCTGTGTTAATATACCACCCGCCACTCCATTGGGGCAAGGAGAGCGGCCGGAATTCCGGATTGTAGCCATCACGCTCCGCGTGATGCGGGAGGGAGCAACTTTCGCGTTGGGGTGAAACAACCATACGCTTTTAGAGCATCCCGAGGCTCTCTTCCTCCTGCATCATGCGGAGCGCGATGGCTACAATCCGGAATTCGCGCTCTATTCCTATTTGGGTTCGACCTTCAATTTCACCACAACCGGGAAGTGGTCGGCCCACCCGCGCTCGCTCGACTTCATCTCTTTGGCCGGGCTGCCGAAGCGAAACGGCTCCCGGCGGGTCGCGCCGATCCGCATCAACCCGGTGCTGACGGTCGCCACGCTGTCCGGTTCGGCGCTCCAGCCGTTGGTGTCGAGCAACCCCGGCGACACGCAAATGTGATCGTAAATCAGCGGCTTGCCCCCGTACCAGAGGGTGCCGAACTTCGCCGGGTCTTTGCCGTGCATCAGGTTCAACAGGTACGGTTCCTTCTCGGTCGGCTTCACCTTGTTCCGGTCTCCGATCGCCCCGAGCTTTTTGAAGATCGGCTCGGCATCCGGAGTGTCGTTGAAATCTCCGCAGACGAGGAAATCGCAATCGGCGTTGCGCTGGCTGGCTTCGCGGAACGCTTCGTAGATGGCCGCGGCGTATTTTTCCCGGCCGCTGTCCCCATCGGTGCCGTCGCGCTGTTTGAGTTGCGAGGTCCAATGCGACGCGATGATGCAGAGGTCGTGCCCGCGGGCCGTGACGTGGCACTCCAAGATTCGCAGTTGTCGCCCGTGCATCTTGGTGAGCTGCGGGACGATGTCGAGCCGGGTGATCACGCACGGGGCGATGTGTCGACCGCCGTCCAAATTCTTCATCGCCACGCTCTTGTACTGAAGCTTGTCGTCGGCCTTGGCCTCTTGGAGTTTGGCGTTGAGCACGCCTTTCAGCATCTCGGCGGCGCGGACGCTTTCCACTTCCAAACACGCGATGATGTCCGGCCCTTTGCCGTCGTTCATCTTCAAGAAGGCGGACGCGATGCGGTCGAACTTCAGGTCGCGCAGGGCCGCGTCCTCGGCGAAGGGCGTATCGTATTCGGTGTCGATGGCGTTCCGCTTGTCCTTCTTGTCGTCGAACAGGTTCTCGACGTTCCACGTGCAGAAGAGGAAGCTGGTCTCGCCATCTGAGACGGGCGTGTCGAGCTTGGCCAGTTGCGCGCAGGATTGAAATGCGCCGGTGGCGACGAGGAACCCGGCGATGAGCACGAAGGCGATTGCGATCCACCGGTATTTCGCGGGAATGAGTCGGAGGAGTGGCTTCGAGGAGCGGGCGAGGGAGCGCGGTGGCATCGGATGTCCTGGGACGCGGGCGATTCCTTCGTATGCAAGTTAACCGAAGCGACCGGGCGGCACTATGCGAATCATCCCGGTGATCGACGTGATGGGCGGGGTCGTCGTCCGCGCCGTGGCCGGTCGGCGGAGCGAGTACCGACCGCTGCGGAGTGTGCTGACGGAATCCACGGACCCGCTGAAGGTCGCGGAGGCGCTGGTGAATGCGACGGGGAGTTCCGAGGTGTACGTCGCGGATCTCGATGCGATCGTCGGCGGCGGTTATTCCTCCATCGACCCGTCGGCATTTCCCATCCCCGTGCTTTTGGACGCGGGTCTACGGACGCTCGATCGATTGGAAGCGATGGCCCGATGGCCGAATGTGCGACCCATCGTCGGCACGGAAACGTGGACGCTCCCGCCGAACGATTGGCCGCAGCCGTTCCCCGCGGTCCTCTCGCTCGACTTTTTCAACGGCGAGTTGCGAAGTGCTCGGACATCGGAAATCGAGATCGGTTTGATCGCGCACCGTTGCACTTCGATCATCGTCCTCGACATCGCCCGGGTCGGGACGGGGCAGGGAAGCGGGACCGAAGAAATCATCCGCACCCTGCGCCGACATTTCCCGACGCTCGAATTGATCACCGGCGGCGGGATCAAAACTCGCGGGGACATCCGACGCCTCGAAGACGCCGGGGCCGATGCGGTGCTGATCGCTTCGGCGCTTCACGACGGTTCACTTCGGCCTGCCTAGCACTTCGAGGAAGGCCAACAAATCCGCCGCTTGCTGCGCGGTGAAGTCGGCGAGCAGACCGCGCGGCATGAGCGATTCCCGCGCCGGGGCGAAGCTGTCGACTTCGTCCACTTTTACAACGAACAGCTTGGCCAAGGCGTCCTTGACGACGATCTCTCGCGCGTCCTTTTTGACGAGCACGCCCGTCGCCGCACGGCCGTCGAGCGCTTTGAGCGTGTACGATTGAAACGCCGCATCGACCCGGCGCGAAGGTTCCAGCAAACTATCGAGCCAATCCTCCTTGGTCCGTGTGCCGGTCAGCTTCAGCAAATCGGGGCCGATCTCGTGGCCTTTCTCGGCGTGCTTGTGGCACGCGAGGCACTGCGACCGCTCCGCGAGGAAGAGCGCCTCGCCGCGCTTGGCGTCGCCGGTCAACGCGAGGATCGCGCGGGGACGCGGATTCTGCCCTAGCTTGCGTTCGCCTTTCTCGGGTGGGAAGTACCCCTCGAACAAATCGCGCGTCGATCCCGGCGGAAGCTTCTTCGCCGCGGCGAAGATCGCCGACGATTCGTTGCAGACGCATCCCGCATCGAGCGCCAATTGAATCGCTCCGGCGGGGGTCGCCAATCGTTTGGCGTAATCATCCGCTTCCACCGCCGGGGTGGTTACCGGATCGGGTTTGCCCATCCCGCGAATCCACTCGCTCATCAGTTCGACGCCGTCGTGATCGACCCACTCCGCGCCGATGTGCGGCATCCGATCCTTGCCGAATTTGGCCATGCGCCAATAGAGCGTACTCCGCTCCGGCGCACCGGCGGCGATGATGCGCGCGTCCTTCACGCCGAAGTCGCCGCGCATCGGCCGGGCGTCGAGCACCCCTTTTTTGAGGTCGGCTCCGGTGGTCAATTCGAAGCTCACGGCCCCGCCGCCGCCGTTGCGATGGCAATGGGAGCAGTTCACTTGGAGGTAACTACGCGCCCGGTCCTCGGCCTTGAGTTCCTTATCGGCGGGGTTCGTCAGCTTCGGCAACTTCGCGA
>JAYTBD010000478.1:0-1591 GCA_043737155.1 Fimbriiglobus sp.
TCTACGTGATGCTCGACGAGTTCGAGCACCGCTTGCCCTTCGGCGGGACCGCGGATGACATTGCCGAGAAGCTCCGGGCGAAATGGCAGGGCGAGGCGCGCGATGCCACAATCACCGTGCTCGGCGCGCCGCCGGTGGATGGCCTCGGCGCCGCGGGGGGCTTCCGCATCATGATCGAGGACCGCGCCGCCAACGATACGCAGGGCTTCGCCCTCCAGCGCGTCGGCGACCGCACCGTGGAAGAGGGTAACGCCGCGCCAGAATTGCAGGGATTGTTCTCCGGTTACCAAGCCGATTCGCCGTGGGTCGAACTGACGCTCGACCGCGAGAAAGCCGAGAGCAGCGGCGTCCGCATCCGCGACATCCAAGAGGCAATGGAGAAATATTTCGGCTCCGAGTACGTCAACGATTTCAACCGCTTCGGCCGCACTTGGCAGGTGATCGTGCAAGCCGATGCGAAGTTCCGCGACAAGCTCAAGGCCCTCGGGCAAGTGCAGGTGAAGAACTCGAAGAACGAGATGGTGCCGTTGAAAGTGTTCCTCGGCAACCGCTCGGCGGTGGGTCCGGTGATGGTGGTGCGCTACAACTTGCACCCGGTGAACCCGGTCACGGGGAACGCCAGAGCGGGCGTCAGTTCCGGCGAAGCGATCGCGAAGATGGAGGCCGTGGCGAACCGCAACCTCGACCCCGGCATGAAAGCGGAGTGGACGGAGTTGGCGTTCCTGCAACGCGCCAGCGGCGATACGGCGCTGTGGGCGTTCGTGCTTTCCGTGGTGCTGGTGTTCCTGGTGCTGGCGGCGCAGTACGAGAGTTGGGCGTTGCCGCTCGCCGTCATTCTCGTGGTGCCGATGTGTCTGCTCTGCGCGGCCGTCGGCGTCCGCATCGCCGGGCTGGATATCAACGTGTTCACGCAGATCGGCTTCGTCGTGCTGGTCGGCTTGGCGTGCAAGAATGCGATCCTGATCGTGGAGTTCGCGCGCAACCGGCACGCCGCCGGCGCCAGTCGGAGACAAGCGACGCTCGAAGCGTGCCAGCTGCGCTTGCGGCCGATCATCATGACCAGCGTGGCGTTCATCCTCGGGGTGGTGCCGCTGGTTTTCGCCCGCGGCGCCGGCGCCGAAATGCGCCAGACGCTCGGTACCGCCGTCTTCGCCGGAATGATCGGCGTCACGGCGTTCGGGGTGTTCCTCACGCCGGTGTTTTTCTTCGTCATTCAGTGGGCCAGCGCCACAGTCCGCGGCGTGTCCGCTACTTCAACCCCTTTAGAAACGCCAGCAGATCGGCCAGTTCTTGCTTCGTGAGTTGCTGGTCCAAACCCGCCGGCATCACCGAAACAGCGCCGGGTTTGAGCGTGTCGATCTCGGCGCGAACGATCCAAACCTCTTCGGTGGCGCTCACGCTCACCGCGACTTCGTCCGGCGAATCCTTCTTCAAGATGCCCGAGTGACTGCGGCCGTCGAGCCGGACGACCTGCACCGGTTCGTAGCTGCGGACGAAACTCGCGCTCGGCAGCACGATCGATTCGAGCAAATCCTTTTCGGTGCGAATGGCGCCGATGCGGGTGAGGTCCGGGCCGAGCTTCCCGCCGACG
>JAYTBD010000479.1:0-4151 GCA_043737155.1 Fimbriiglobus sp.
CGTTCGTCGAGCGAAGGCGATAACGAACGGTGTCGCTGCCGAATCCCTTCGGCTTGGGCTGAGTTCCTCATGCCCGACGGCTATACCGTCAGCCGGAAGCTGTAAAAGTTATTTCGTTACAGGCTCTTAGCTAGCGCAACGGGCTAACAAGAAACGTCGGGCTAACAATGGCGTCGTCGCGGATCGGCCTACTTCGGCGGGTCGACGCGCTTGCCTTTGAACACGGCCCCCCGGTTGCTTTTGCCGGTACCTTTCTGGCCGTCGCTGTCGAGGGTGAGCGTATCGATATTGTCCGCGGTCATCACCAGCTTGTCCCGGTCCAACTTCCAAACGATTGTGCCCCCTTGGATCGATCCATCGAGGCAGAGCGACCTCGTGGACCTGTAGTCGGAATTCACACCGGTTATTTCCCAGATGCCCACGACCTTGGACTTCGCGACCTTCTTCTTCTCGGCCTGCACGAGCAAGGCCGCGGCATCATCTTTGATTCTGATCAACTCATCGATGGCTTTTTCGTACGCTGCGTCGAAGAGTCGCTGCGCCTGTTGCATCGCTTTGAGGTAGGCGAGCGTCCCGGATCTCATCCGGACCGAAAATGGGATCAGACGGTGTTTGTCGAAGGTGTCCTTTTCGACTCCCAGAGCTTCGATCACTTCCAGCTTGGCCGTGGGTTTCAAACTGGTGCTCTTGCGAACCGCTTCGATTTCGGTCTCGAAAGCCGCCAGCAACTTCATGTCGGCGGATTCGTGCGATTCTGTATAATCGGCCTTCGCTTTGTCGATGTCTTTCTGGAGTTTTTCAGGCAGTGCGGCGACGGCGGGCCATGCCGACACGAGTGCCAAGAGAAATGCGGCCATCGCACATCGACACATCAACATCTTCGACCTCGCAAATCGCGGAGGACAATCCCCCAGCATACACTCGGGGAAATGCGGTGGGAATCAATATTTCCGCGGATCACTTCTCCAGCGCTTCGGTGTATTCGCTCGTGTAGCGGAACTTCGTCCCTTCGCCTTGGTGATTGGCGATCTCCTTCTTGATCGCCAGCTTCGCACCGTGGTACTGGCCCGTCTTCGCATTGAAAAACACATCCCCCTCCCAAAGCATCGGGGCGATGGCCGGCATCAATGCCGCATCCTCGGGCGGGGTCTTCAGTGCCGACGTCACGCCGATGATGGCGAAGTCTTTGTTCATACCGCGGAAGGTATATTTCTGCACGGCGTCGAACTTTTCACCGGTGCCGAGCGGCGGCGGCAGCTTCAACTCGAAGGCGCGTTCCCAAGCGCTGTTGGCCATCGGGGCCGCGTCGGGCAGATGCAATTTGAAGGGGAGGTCCGCTTGGAGCCGATCCGCCGCGCCGGGGTTTTCCGACTTCACGTCCGCGATCTTACCCAGCGGATCGACCTTCAAAGTGAAGATGGCCTTGTTCAAGAACGGCATCGCCTTGGCATCGGCCGGATTTGTCGAGTCCAGCAATCGCACTTCCGGTTTTGCGGCGCCCACCGTCTGGGTGATCTCCTGCTTCAGCGCGGTCGTGATCATCTCGAGCGTGGCGCCGCCGTCGGTGTCGACCGACTTTACGACCCACTTCTTGCCGATGGTCAACTTGGTCACGGTCGCGATGTCGACCGGCTTCTTCGTCTGTTCGTCCAGGGTCGTTTCTTGGACGGTTGTCGTTTGCACGACCTGATACGTCGACGTGGCGTCCTTCTGCCAGACGAAGCGCAGCTTCGGCGCATCTTCGGCCGAGACGAATGAAGCGGACAGGGCGAATGCGGTGGCGAACAGGGCGCGGGTCATCGGAAGACTCCCGGAGGGCGGTTCATCGCCCGGTGGGATAGCGGACTTGGCGAGGTTTGTGAAGGGGGAGTTCAGTCGGGGGGCACGCCTTTGCGAAACGGAGAGGGGGAACCGGACAAGACTCCTCAATCGAGTTGGACACTCCGGGGAACGCGGCGTGCCGGCCCCCCTCGGAGCAGGCTCTTCCTCGTCATCGAAGTCATCGTCATAATCCTGGCCGTAGCGCCGTCGTGGTTCGACGAATGTCACTTCGACCATTCGACCGAAGAAGCGTTGCGCACGCGGCTGGACCCAGAAGATGAGTAGCAACACGCCGAAGAGGGTGAAGTACACGCTGAGTGTGGCGAGCAATATCAGGGTCAAGCCGTACCACCACGCCCACGGCTTGGCGCGGGGGAAGAGCAGGGGGATTGCGAAAAGAGTGAAGATCGAGAGCGACGAGAAAAGAAAGCCGATAAACTCCAACGCCCCCGGACTGTCGTCGTAATAAAAGTTGTTGGTCAGCGGAAGAAAACTGATTCCGGCGCCAACGATGCTGCCGAAGGCGACGATCGCGCAGAAGACGCGGAAACAAGTGACCACGCCGGGGGTAGGGAGAACGGTGTCGGTCGGCGGTGTTGGATCGGGTTCGATGCGCGTGTCCCGGTCCGGCTCCGATTCTACCCGTCGGGCGCGGGCCAGCGGTCGACGAACCTCGGGCTCCGCTTGATTATCTTCACCCATAGACACGGTCGATCACCCCCGCGCTGCTCGGCAGGACCGGGTTCGGCCTGCCGCCGACATCGTACACCATCGCGTGCGGATCGATGCCGAGATTCTTGTACACGCTGGCGAGCACCCACGGATACGGGATCGGGTCGTTCTTCGCTTCCCCCGCCGTGCTGTCGGTGCTGCCGATGACTTGGCCCATCTTCATCCCGCCGCCGGCCAGGATCGCGCCGTTGACGCGCGCCCAGTGATCGCGCCCCGCATCCTTGTTGATCTTCGGCGACCGGCCGAACTCGCCCCAGACCACGACCGTGCAATCGTCGCTCAGACCGCGTGCGCTCAGGTCTTCGATGAGCGCCGAAATACCTTGGTCGAACGTCGGCATGTGCTGCTTCAAGTGCTTGAAGTTCTGCCCGTGCGTATCCCAAAATCCATAGCCGAGCGTGACGACGCGCGCCCCGGCTTCGACCAATCGGCGGGCCATCAGCAGTTGCTCGTTCCACATCGGGGCGCCGTCACCCATGTGCTTCGGGCTTCCCTTGCCATAGCGATCCCGCAACGCGGGCGCTTCCTTGGTGATGTCGAGGGCATCGACCATCTTGCTACTGGTCAGCACCTCGAAGGCCCGGTCGTGGAACGTCTCCGCACCCAAACTCGTTGTTCGGTCGCCGCCGCGTTTGATACGGTCCATCCCTTCCAACAAGGCCTTGCGATCGCCGAGCCGATCCGCAGTGACGTTCAGCTTCTTCATCACGCTGACTTCCTCGCCATCGACTTTGACCGCCGCGGTCTTGCCGCCGAGCATCGCGGGGCCGGGCGAATTGTACGGTTTGTGCTGCATCGTCGGCGACAAATCGACGAACGCCGGCATCACCGGGTCGGTCTGCCCCTGCAACTTGGCGACGACGCTGCCGAAGTGCGGCTTCTTGTCCCGCTTGGCCGCGTCCATCGGCGTACCGGTGTAACTCATCCAGCTGCTGTGTTCGTCCGGCTGACCGACGATGGAGCGGATCGTGATGAACTTGTCGTTGATGGCCGCGAGCTTCGGCACCATCTCGGAGAACTGGACGCCGGGAAGCTTGGTGGCGATGGGTTTGAATTCGCCGCGCACTTCGGCGGGGGCATTGGGCTTGGGGTCGAAGGTGTCTTGGTGGGCCAACCCGCCGGACAGGTAGACCATGATGACCGACTTGTGATTCTTCTTCCCGCTCGCGGCTTCGGCCTTCATGAGGTTACCGAGGGTCAAGCCGCCGAGGCCGAGCGCGCCGATTTGCAAGAAGGAACGGCGGGGGATGCCATCGCACAACCGGGCGGACGATCCGAGGATTTGCAGCATGACGGGCACCGGCGAACGGGGCGGGGACGGTGGGGGTGTTCAATAGCAACTATAGCCGATGGGCGGCGAATTGGGAAAAGGAATTGTCCCTCCGGGTGTGCCTCTAACTTTTGGCATCGTGCTTTTTTTGTAGGGGCACCCCTTGTGGGTGCCCGGACGAACTGGAGTCCGCATTGCAAAAGGAACGCGATTAACACCCATCATTGCAACGTTCTGCGGGCATCCGGTGCCTGGCACCCACAAGGGGTGCCCCTACGAGGTCTGCCAAAATCTTTTGGCATCGTTCATTTTTTTGTAGGGGCACCCC
>JAYTBD010000480.1:0-1590 GCA_043737155.1 Fimbriiglobus sp.
CAAGGATCTTTTCGACAAGCTGCTCGCCGCGCGCGATGTGCTCCGCGGCCAACTCAACGAACTCCACGGCTACTCCAAGCAGAGCCGGGAGACGCTCGAAAGCCTGCGTCATCAGTTGCGTCAAGACGCCGATCAACTGCGCGGCCGCGAGCAATCGCTCGACGCGGCGCGCGGGGAACACCGGCTCGCCGTCGCCGATTTCCGACAGCAACTCCACGACTGGCAAGCCCGCGTCGACGAACTCAAGGCCACGATGCGGCACAGCGAGACGCGCATCGATTTGAAGCGGGCGGAACTCGAAGCCGCCGCCGAGAAAACCGACGCGACCGCGCTCGATCTCGCCCGGCGGATGGAAGCGCTCCGCCTCGAAAAAGACGAGGTGAGCGAACGGCGCGAGCAGGTCGAACAACATCTCTCCGATATGCGCGAGTGGTACCGTCGCAAGCTCCGCGACTTGGCCAACGCGCGCCGAGAAGCGCCGAAGACGCTGGTTCCCCCCAACGGATTCGGCGCGGTGGCTGAACTCGATCCGGGTGACCGCCATTTGGGCGATCTACTCCGCTCGCTCGAACTCGTCGACGCCGAGACGCTGCAATCGCTTTGGTCGAGTGCCCAGCAGCAGAACCGCACGCTGCGCCAAGTGCTGCTGGCCAGCGGGGCGGTCACGCTATACCAGCTCGCGCTCATCGAAGCGGGCAACCTCGATGCCCTGATGATCGGCCGCTTCCGCGTCGTCGATCGCATCCGTCTCACTCCGCGCGAAGCGTGCTATCGCGTCTACGATCCGACCCGCGGGATTTGTTTGCTGCGCATCTTGGGCGACGCCGAGATGCACGACGCGTTCCACCCGGACGAGTACCGGATGCGCTTCGCCGCGACGATGGAAGCGGCCCACCCGAATTTGCAAGCGACGCTGGAAGTGCTGGAACTCAACGGTCGCCCCGCCGTGATTCAGGAATGGGTGGCCGGATTGCCGTCGTCCGAATGGCCGGGCGCCGCGGCCCACCCCGGCCTCTGGTTGCGATTCGCCATCGACGCGATCGGGGCTATCGACACCGCGCACAAGGCCGGCTTGACCCACGGCCGGCTCACGTCGGAATCGTTCCAACTCACCGACGCGGGCGCACTCAAAGTCCTCGGCTTCGGCGAACCACCCTGGTTGCAAAGCGGATTGGCATCCTCGTTCGAACCGACGCCGGACGCCGACTTGCGGGCCTTCGGTCAGGTGGCGTTCCTATGGGCCAATCCGTCCGGCGAGACGAAGCGCAAGGGCCGGGCGAAAAGCTTCCCCCCTTCCCTCCTTTCGGTGCTGCAACGGCTGGAGACCGATTCGGAAAACCCGATGGACGATACCTCGGCGGGCGCCGCGCCATACCGGTCCGCCGGGGAATTGCTCGCCGATTTGGAGAAGCTCGCCGCAAAGTTCCCACTCGCCCCCGAAAGCTGGCAGGAGCTACTGGGTCACCTCGCCCAACGCAAACCCGCAGCGAAGCCGCTGGCGGCCTAGCGGCAAGTTGTCGCCGAGAGGAGTGAACAAGGTTTTCGGGTTAGCCCGACGCGCCAGCGAGGGTTTGAAGCAGAGAAACCGAA
>JAYTBD010000481.1:0-9919 GCA_043737155.1 Fimbriiglobus sp.
CCTACGCGGCCCGGCATCGCCAAGGCGAAGCGGATCTCGGGGTAGAACGGCGCCGCGACCTGCTTGTACGCCGACGGTTCGAGCACTTCGACCGTGTGACCCATCGCCCGCAGCGTCCGCGTCGTGGTGTCGAGCGTCCGGACCACGCCGTTAACCTGCGGGTGCCAAGCGTCGGTCACGATCAGAATGCGGGCCATGCGCGAATCTCGAAGGTGGGGGTCTTCTTATCACCGCGGCGCGAATTCTCGACCGCGGCGCGGGCGACCCGACGGAATCTGCGACGCGGGGTTCCCGCAATTGCGGCAATCCCTTTCTCAACCCGGCCGATTTTTCGACAAACGCGCGCCGTGTGAACTAGGGTTTCCACGTCCATTTCCGCCACTCCGGTCCGTCCCATGAACTGGCTACGCGAAGCCGATGCGGAACCGATACCCGGCTACAAGCTCGTTTCCCCGCTCGGCAGCGGCGGGTTCGGCGAAGTCTGGAAATGCATCGCGCCCGGCGGCATCTTCAAAGCCATCAAGTTCGTCTTCGGCAATTTGAACGACCTCGACGGCGACTCGGCGAAGGCCGAGCAAGAATACAAGGCCCTCGAACGCGTCAAGTCGGTCCGTCACCCGTTCGTCGTCTCGATGGACCGCATCGAAGTCGTGGCCGGGGAACTGCTCATCGTCATGGAGCTGGCCGACAAGAGCCTCCACGACCTCTACGAAGAGCACCGCCAATCCGGCAAGCCGGGCATCCCGCGCGACGAACTCCTCTCCTTGCTCACGGACGCGGCCGAGGGGCTCGATCATATGATCGAGAAGCACTCGCTGCAGCACCTCGACATCAAACCCAAGAACCTGTTCGTCATCGCCGACCGCGTGAAGGTCGCCGACTTCGGCCTCGTCCGCGATTTGGGCAAGCAATCGAGCGCCGGGATGATGGGCGGAATTTCCCCCGTGTACGCGGCCCCGGAAACGTTCACGAACAAGGTGTCCAAGCACTCCGACCAATACAGCTTGGCCGTGGTCTACGTCGAACTGCTGACGGGGATCAGGCCCTTCAACGGGAAGAACATCCGCGCGCTCGCCATGCAGCATATGACGGTGCCGCCCGATTTGAGCGCGATTCCCGAAGGGGATCGCCTGTCGGTCGGGCGGGCCTTGGCGAAGAACCCGGACGAGCGCTTCCCGAGCAATCTCTCGTTCATCAAAGCGCTGAGCGGCCGGGTCGAGAATCCGTCCAGCACGTCGATCCCCGTATCCCGGACCACCCGTCCGGACGGCGCCGGCGAGAACTTCGAAGCGGACCGCTCGGCCGTCACGCCGCCGCCGATGAGCCGGACCATCTCGCAGAAGCTCCCCGCGAGCGTGATCCGCGATATCGATGAACTCGCGCAACTGCACTACGGCAAGGAGGAAGGCGTCCTCCGACCCGCCATCCTCATCGGCGTCGGCAGCTTCGGCCGGCGGGCGCTCCAACAGGTCCGCTGTCGGTTGCTCGACCGCGTCGGCCAACTTTCGCACGTCCCCTGCCTGCGCTTCATCTACCTCGACCCCGACCCGGACGCGACCGACAAGGCCCTCTCCGCGTCCCCGGACATCGCCCTGCATTCCGAACATATTTTCCTGACGCCCCTGCAACCGGTGACGAACTACCGGCGCCGGCAGCTCGACCAATTGATGGAATGGCTCCCCCGGGAAAAGCTCCACGCGATCCCGCGCTCGCTGCGCGTCGAGGGTTCGCGCGCCCTCGGCCGGCTGTCGTTCTGCGATCACTACCTCCGCTTCATGACCCGGCTCCGCAACGAAATCGGCACCTGCACCCACCCCGAGACGCTGAATCAATCGTCCGAAGCGACCGGCCTCGCGATCCGCGGCAAAGCCCCGGCCGTCTACCTCTTCGTCAGCGCCAGCGGCGGCACCAGCGGCAGCGTCATGGACCTCGGCTACGCCGTGCGGCGATCCCTCGAAAAGATGGGACTGCCCGACGCGACCATCTCCTGCTTCGTGCTGACGGGGGCGCCGGAGGATCCGAATTCGCCGCCCGATGAACTGGCCAACATCTTCGCCACACTCACCGAGTTGAACCACTACGCCGACCCGGACGTGGTCTTCAGCGCGCAGTACGGCGGCCCGGAAGGCCCGGTCATCGAAGGGCGCGGCTTGCCGTTCACCGCGACGTATTTGCTGCCGATGGCGGCGCGGACACCCGTGGCGTTCCGCGACTGCGTGGCCCACCTCGCCGGGTACGTTTCCTACGACCTCACCACCCCGCTCGGGCTCGGCTTGGAGCGTGTCCGGCGGACGCCGGCACCGGCCGGGCGAACCCCGTTCCGCGGCTTCGGCACCTTCGGCGTTTGGTACCCGCGCGGCTTGCTACTCCGCTCCGCCGCCCGGCAGATCGCCACCGACATCGTGCGCGGCTGGGCGCAGGGCGTCCAACATTTGGCACCCGCGGCGGAGACCATTCTCGACGGCATCTTGAATGACAATCGGTTGATACCGGAGCCGGTGAAGAAGTTCATCGTGTCCGAATCGGCGACGCGCGCCGACGGGGATCCGCTGGAGCGACTGGCCATTTGGATGCGCGATGTGGCCCAGCAAGCGGAAGCGGGCCAGAAGCGCGGCGACCCGGTGACTTGGGGCGTGGCCGCGTGGGATCAAGCCCGCGATTGGCTCGGCATGGAACCGACGAGCGAGAACGACTCCGGCTTCCGCCGGGGCCGACTGAGCAAATCGCTCGACGCCGGATTGCGGCGCGCCGTGGAAGCGTGGGACAACGAACTGACGGAGCGGATCCGCTGCCTCGAAGACCTCCCCGGTCCGCGCCTCGGCTCGGCCGAGATCGTCGTGTCCAAACTGCTGGAAACATCCGCCGCGGCCATTGACTCGATGGAGAAGGAACTGAAGGAACTGGGCCAGAAAAGGGAGCAGGCCAAAACCTCGGTGCAATCGTCGCTGGAGTCGTGCCAGTCCGGCGGGGGCGGCTTCAGCTTTTTCGGCAACCGCGCCAGCAAGTCGGTCCGCAGCCTCATCGAACGCATCCAGGATTTCGTGGATACGCGGGTACTCGAAGACCTGACATTCGCGGCCTTGCAATTCTACCGCCGCATTTACGTCCGCTTCGACGAGATGAAACGCGACCTCGGCACCGCCCGCGAACGCTTGGGCCAACTGTCCGAATACATGGAAGCCCCGATCATCCTCGCGGGCGGCTCCGGGCACAATCAAGGCTCGGGCGAAGAGATCCACCAGACGACGCTGCAAGGTTCCAACACGATGCGCGTGGTGCTGCCGCACGGGGAAGATCACCTCGACCGCTCCGCCGCGGAACTGCTCGAGGCGATCCCGTCGCAAAAAGCCATCGGACTCGAAGAAGTGCTCAGCAAGTTGGTCGTCGAACCCCGCGGCGGGTTGGTGCAGCTTTGCACCGGCACCACCGACCTCGCCCACCAACTGGCGAATCCGCTCATCGACCAAGCGACCGCGTTCTTGGCCGCGCTCTTGCCGAGCGAGGATGTGACGGCGGTGGAGCACTCCGCCGCCCACGGCGACGCGGCCGAGATGAAGCGTCGCGTGCTCAGTTACATCCGCGCGGCGGTCCCGCTCACCGGCGGCCCCGCCGAGGAGGAGCGGCTCTTCCTGCTCCATCCGGACACCGAGGCGGGCAAGGCCTACGTGAGCGTGGTGAAAAGTGTTCTCCCGACCGTGTTGCCCGTACCCGTCGCCGGCCCCGGCACCGATTTGCTATTCTGCCGCGAACAGGCCGGGCTTCGGACGGCGGATTTGTATCGGATGATCGACCCGTGTTTCGACGCCTACGAAGAAGCGGCGGCCAACCCGATCAACAACCCCCACTCCCGCTTCGACGTGACAGAATGGCTGCCGCTGGTGGAGTGAAGATTTGACTGATCGCTGAGAGCTGAAAGCTGATTTTGTACAAAACAGCGATCAGTCATCAGCGGACAGCGGTCAACCGGAAAGAAGTCGCAACCGCAGCGCGTTCAACGCCATCTTTGCCGTGCGGCTCTGGACTTCCATCCGTGTGCCGAACCAATTGAACGGGAACACCTCGCACCCCGACGCATCCGCGACCGCGACGAAGACCTTGCCCACATCCTCGCCCGTAGGCCCGGCGTAGCCGGTGGTGGCGACTCCGAAGTCGGCGCCGAATTTCGCCCGCACCCCCTCGGCCATCGCTCGGGCAACTTCCGCACTGACAGCCGTGTGTCGCTCGATCAGCGCAACCGGCACACCGAGTTCACGCGTCTTCACTCCGTTCGTGTAAGCCACGACCCCGCCGAGTAGGTGGGCGCTCGCCCCCGGCACGCGCGCCAGCAAACTCGCCACTTGACCCGCGGTGATGCTCTCGGCGCTGGCCACCGTCATCCCTCGTTCCATCAGCAATTGCATCGTCGCATCGTGGAGTTCCACCGCGTCGGCGCCGAAAACCATCTTCCCGAGCCGCTCGCGGATGATCCGCTCCGTCGGGCCGATCATGGCGTGGGCCGCTTCCAAGTTCGGGGCCTTCGCGAGAACCCGCAGGGAAATCACGGCATCGCTGGCTGTGATGCCGACTTCCGGTACGGCCCCGCGTTTCGTCACGTCGCCGAGCATTTGTTCGATCTGCGACTCCCCCGCGCCGAAGGTGTTGAGTTTGCGTTCCAAGAACACCCCGCCGCCGAAGCCGAGGCCCTCGAGCCGCGGCTTCACCTGCTCGGCGAACATCTTGAACATTTCGGACGGCACCCCCGGCATCGCCGCGACGACCTTGGAACCGAACGGCATCCAAATGCCGGGGGCCGTGCCGATGGGGTTGGAGATTGGCTCGCCGCCGACGGGGAATTGCGATTGCACGCGGTTGCGCCCGGGCATCACCCGGCCGCGCTTGGCGAACATCTCCCGGACCTGCGTCAGGCTCGGCTCGTGTTCGTACAGCCCGACGCCGGCGACCTTGGCGAGCACTTCGCGGGTCAGGTCGTCGAGCGTCGGCCCGAGACCGCCGGTGCTGAGCACGATGTCGGCGCGATCCAAAGCTTGGCGGAAGACGAGGACATTGTCCTCGAAGTCGTCGGCGACGGTGGTGTGGTAGCCGACGGCGATGCCCATCTCGGCGAGCCGCCGCGACAACCACTGGCCGTTGGTGTCGAGGTTCTGCCCGGAGGTGATCTCCGTGCCAATGGAAACGATTTCCGCTTTCATAGTGGGTCAATTGTAGGCGGCGGCACCGTACAATGGCCCGCACGGCCCACAGGAGATGAGTATGCCGATACACGATTGGACTCGAGTTCCATCCGGGCTATTCCACGATTTCCATCAGAGTTGGTCGATCCGCATCAAGGATGCACTGAATTCGGGTCGGTTGCCCAAAGGCATCTCCGCGCTGGTCGAACAGAAATCGGGTCCGAAGCAATCGGACGTACTCGCGGTCGAGTCCCGATCGAAACGGCCGAAGTCCGACTCGAACGGCACGGCCACGGCGGTGGCGACGAAGCCTAAACCGGTGGCGCATTTCGTCCGGCGATCCACCGCCGAACTCTTCTCCGATCGCGCCAACCGCATCGTTCTGAAACACCACCTCGGTCGCACCGTCGCGGTGATCGAAATCGTGTCCCCGGGGAACAAGGACAGCAAACGCGCACTCCGTGAGTTCGTCGACAAGACCGTCGACTTCCTCCGCGCGGGGATCCACGTCTTGGTCATAGATCTCTTCCCGCCGACACCGCGCGATCCCTCCGGCATTCACAAAGTCATTTGGGATGAGTTCCACGACGAGGAGTTCGAATTCCCGGAGGGCCGGGATCGCACGCTGGTCTCCTACGAGGTCGGCGGGGTGCGTGTGGCGTACATCGAACCGATCGGACTCGCCCAAGCGCTGCCCGAGATGCCGCTCTTCCTCGCGAATGATTTCCACGTCATGGTGCCCCTCGAACCCACCTATCAAGCCACGTGGGACGCGGCCCCCGAAGAATTTTGCATCGCGGTGGAGACCGGCGTCGTCCCCGATCCGGACGCGGACTGAACCGCGTGCATTCGCGCTCCGCCCGGCGCAGTCGGCCCTTTCGACAACCTCCCCGGGGATTCTCCAAATGACCGGCCCCAACCCATTTGCCCTATCGCGGGGAAGAGGTATAATTGAATCGAAGGGTTCGCGGGGCCGATTCCCCTCATCTTGACCGCACCCCGCACTCGTCACCACCCGAGGATTCTCCGTGCCCCACCCGAGCAAACGCCCTCAGTCGACGGCCGAAGTGACCCGGGGTTCCGTGCTCGCCCAACTCGCGGAGCGCTCCCAGCTCGATTTCGAACTCGGTTTCTTCGGCGACTTGCTCCGCCGCTTGCCCGACTACTCCGACGCCCTCCGCGCCCAAGCCGGCAACCTCACGATCAAGGGGTTGCTGAAGGAAGGCCTGCTCATCGACCAAGTGCTCGTGAAGCTCCGCCCGAACGATCCGGACGCCCATTACAATCTGGCCTGCCGCTACGCCCTGATGCTCCAGCCCGACCTCGCCCTCGAAACCCTCCGGCAAGCCGTCGGCCTCGGCTACTGCGACTTCCGCTACATGATCCAAGACCGCGACTTGGAATCCCTCCGCAAGGATCCCCGCTTCCGGGCGCTGCTCCGCGAGTACGCGGAACGGTAGGAGACTGCCATGGCTAACGTCGCTTTCCAGATTCCCGACGATCTTCAAACCAAGTTGAACGCGACCGGAAGCGCCGCCGAGGCGGTACGTCTCGCCGCTGCGTTCTCCCTTTGCGAACGGGGTGAACTGTCCCTGATCCAAGCCGCCCGCTTCGCCGGGTTGGGCTATTCGCATTTCTTGGAAGCGGCGGCCCGCGCGAAAGTCCCCCTATTCCCGGTCGATCCGGACGACCTGAACGAGAAGATCAGCCGTGGTTTCACAATGGGTCGTCAACGCCTCACATGCTGAAATTATTGCTTTGTCGAAATGCCGGGGCTTGCCATGAAGGTGCGGGATACCATCAGGCGGCTGGCCAGTAATGGGTGGGTCATGGTCTCGCAACGCGGAAGCCATCGGCAGTTTCGTCACCCCACGAAAAAGAGCCGAGTCACGGTTCCGGGAAAGCCGGGTGATGATATTCCGATAGGCACATACCGTAGCATCTTGAGTCAAGCCGGTTTGGAGGATCGATCATGAATGTCGCCGTCAATGAAGAAATTGCCTCGGACCGCGAGCGTCTCAACGCGGAGCTAGGCCCGGCTTGGGAGACAAATTACGCGCCGGGTTCGTCGGGTTGCCACGAGTTACTGGACCGTCTGTCGATGCTCGCGGAAATGGTGGATCGATACTTGGTGGAGCACCCGGCTTGCATCGCGAAGACCGAATGGCACTCGATCGCGGAAAGCGCCGCGGCATCTTTGCGAGAACTCTATCAACGCGTCGGCGCCGATCATCTGGCTGCCGATGACCCCGACGCGTAGCGATTCGCTCTTTTGACCATCTGGGGAGTTGGCTGAAAGCGGAGTAGGATGCGGCGGGATACGAGCGATTCTTGCAGGAGTACATACACGGAGTTGCGGACTTCACCGAATACTTGGAGCACTGCGGGGGAGTGAAGCGTTTGCAGGAACCCCGACGCCGTAAGGTTATGGTGGGTGAGTAGAATGGGAAACGACTAATTACGCAAACCCATGACAGCTATCAACTACCGCATCGTCTGCGGTTTTGCCACTGTCAATGGCACGGTAGGTGCCACACTTCCCTTCGCCAATTTGGCATCACCTTGGGGTTACAATCATGAACAAGTTCACCTTCACCGCGGTGCTGGCCGTCGCCCTCGGTTTTGCAACCGTTGACGAGGCGCGTGCCCAGTACATCTTCAACGGCGGCTACTCGCAGGGCTATTCGCAAGGATACTACGGCGGCGCGTCCCCCGGCTTCTACTACGGCAACGGCGGCGTCATCCAATCGGGCGGCAGCGGGTACTACTACAACAACAATTACTCGTACCAGTCCGCCCCGAACTACGGGTACACCAACTACCCCGCGTTCACGGGCAATTCCAACTTCAGCCCCGCCCTCCAGCAGTACTACTCGTTCTACCGCCGGGGTGCTGCGGGGAACAACTACAACTACGGACGCCGCTATCGGTAAATAGTGAGCGATAAAAGCCGCCGGGAAGTCCCGGCGGCTTTTTGCTGCACGGATTGGCTCCGGTGAAATGATACGTGGTACACTATTCCTTCCGCTTCCCGTGCCCGAAGGTTCAGGATGCCGCCGCTATCCCGCCGCGATTGGCTGCGGCTGTCCTTACCGGGACTACTCGCCGTCAACCCACTGAGGGCGGCGCCGGCGTCGAGATCCAAAGCCAAATCGGTGCTCGTCGTCTTCACCAGCGGCGGGATGAGCCAACTGGACACGTGGGATCCCAAACCGGACGCCCCGGAGGAAATCCGCGGGGCCTTCGGATCGATTGCGACTTCGGTTCCCGGTTTGCGCTTCGGCGAGCACCTCCCCAATACGGCGAAACTGGCGAAGCATTTCACGGTCGTGAAATCGATGACGCACGATGACTCCGACCACGGCTCGGCCTGTTACCTGACACTGACCGGTCAGCACCACCCGCGCAAAAGCTCGAACCCCGCGCCGTCCCCACTCGACGCTCCGACTCTCGGATCGGTGCTTCACCGCGTCCGGCCGAGCGAGCGATTCCCCCACTCGGCGATGCAGGTCAACGGCCCCCTGTTAGCACCGACCGAACCGGGACCGGGCCAGTTCGGCGGCTGGTTGGGGCGGGGGTACGACCCGATCGAATTCGGCGAGGTCACAAAAGGCAGCGCGATCGCACGGGGTTTGGAACGCCCGGCGGAGGTGAGCCGAGAGCGCGCCGACGAACGCCGCAGACTGGCCGAGCAACTCGACGGACGGGCGAAACTCTGGCCCGGGACCGAAGGCCAGACCGATGTACTCCGCCTCACCTACGACTTGCTCAACGCCCCCCGCACCCGCGACGCATTCGATTTATCGAAGGAGCCGGACACGGTCCGCGACCGTTACAGGCGCCACCGCGCGGGCCAAGCGTGCCTGCTCGGCCGGCGCCTCGTCGAAGCGGGCGTGCCTTGGGTGACGGTGTTCTTCAACCATTCCATCCGCGGGCAAGACACGCAGCCCGAGGACACCGACGCCTACGGATGGGACACCCACAACGACATTTTCGAAGCGATGAAGGACCACCTGCTCCCGCGCTTCGATCACAGTTTTTCCGCGCTGCTCGACGACTTGCGGGAGCGCGGTCTGCTCGAGTCCACGCTGCTCGTCTGCATCGGCGAATTCGGCCGCGCTCCGAGGGTGGCCTTAGAGAAGAATTTCGCGGGCAGCTCGCCGGGGCGAAAGCATTGGCCGCGTTGTTATTCGGCCGTGTTGGCCGGTGCCGGGGTCACGCCCGGCGGGATTTACGGTGCCAGCGACCGCCACGCCGCCGAACCGCGCGCGAACGGCGTCGCACCGAGCGATCTGGCAGCGACGATGCTCCATGCACTGGGTATCCCTGCGGACACCCACTACACGGACGCCAACGGCAAACTCGCCCGCTGTACGCCGGGCGAGCCGATTCCGGGACTGTTTTCGTGAGGGAGTCGGGATGCAGAACCAAAGACATGAGCAGGGCCAGTGCTTCGGCCGGACGAAGAGAGTGTACCGGCGAAAAGATCGAAGGCGGAATTCCCGATCCCGAACTGGCTGCACTCGTGGCCGCATGGCCGACGTTGTCGGAACCCATTCGGAATAGTCGGAAAGGTACACCGAGTTTCTTTGTGTCTTCTCCACCGCGGCTTCCGACAGACTCTCGCCGGCGTGGACCCATACGCCGAGGCCTAACCCGGATATTTCACCACATTTGGTCGGAGTGGAATGGCGCGGTGGCTGAAGGTTTGGTATGGGAAGGAGTTACCACACAACTTCCACTCCTCG
>JAYTBD010000482.1:0-9913 GCA_043737155.1 Fimbriiglobus sp.
GTCGAAAATTGCCACCCGCCCGCCGGCCTCGTCCCCGCCCGCTCCCACGACGATCTGGTCGTAACCACCGCCGAGGAAGTCGGCGGCGCCGACGCTCACGGACCCGTCGAACCCCGGGAAGGCGAAGGGCGGGCGCAGAGATACTCGGGCTCGACTGAACAATCGACATGTAAAAAGACGGGTCGACCTCGGACGTCGGACAATGCGAAACATCCGTTGAGTTTCGCCGATAACCCTCTATCGGGAGGGACGTGGCCAACGCCTACGACCGCTATGCTTGAGAATTCCGAGACTTGAGACGGGGTGCCTCTCTTTCCCCGAAGCTCCACTTTGTTACGGAGATAGTTCCTCTCGGGGAGCTTTCGCCGACGATTCACCATTTTCGCCGACCGGCGAGTTGACAGAAAACGCCGCGGGGGCCTTCCTCGCGGCGTTTGCCGTTTTTCGCCTTTCCCCGCAGGACTTGGGCACGTTTGGTAGCGCGGACGAAAACTCTCCGTTTCGAGAGAGGGAGTTGGGGTCTCGACAGGAACACCCCGATTTGGGGTCGCCGAGGGCGGGTTAGGTCGAAAAACTCTCTGACTCTCTGGTTAACACACCCCTCGGAGTTACCGACCCGTTTCCTCTCGCACCCTTTCCGGTAAGGTTCGGATGCAGACCTCGGGGTTAACATGCATGCTGCACGTACTCCTCTTGACGTCACCAATGGGCAAACTCTTCACCCTTTGCCGGCGCTGCGTATTAGAAGTGGGGGGCACCTTCGTGCAAGAAGAAGCTGTGCTGCTGCTTTTGGCACCGGCACGGTGTTGGAAGGGCGGTGAGTTGGCGAGTGATACGTGTAAATCTGCCGCACCGGGGGTTGCAATCGTAGTTGGGGGGATCGACAGGAGCATGTCTCTCGAATAGTTTCGCAAAACACAGCACAGAATTGTATTGCACCGGAACTCGCATCAGGTATGCTTGACCAATCGAGTATTTATGCGACCCTCTCCCTCCCATCACTGGCTGATCCTATTCGGCGTTTTGCCGATGCTGACGCTTTGCGCCACGGGTCAACGATCCGGTGCAGACTGCGGTGAGTACGTCCGAATTCTTCCCGCTTCCATCGCACACTCCGACCCACTTCCCCCGGCTCATCCTACTCCGCCTTGCAATGGCTCGTCGTGTCGGCAATCGCCGGCAATTCCCGCTCAAATGCCAATTCCCGCTCCGCCTACGCCCGTCCAGTCCGCGGATGCGATTCTCGTGGTGGTAGTCACTGCCCTCCCGCCTGGGTTGACATGGACTGTCGGCCACGAAGATGCAACTTCGATCCGAGGTCACCTCACGAGCATTTTTCACCCTCCGCGCTGAACCTGTCGGCAAAGTTCTCATTCGGTTCGCCCGTCGCTCAAATTGGCTGTTGGATTTTTTAGCCTTGAGCTATGCTGTACTCACGTTCGATTGAATCATCGTTCCGGTCGATTGGCCGGCTTCAATTATCTTCCATCACAGAACTGGATCATGCCATGAAACGCCCTGTCCGAGTCGCGTTCACACTCATCGAACTTTTGGTCGTGATCGCGATTATCGCGATCCTGATCGGCTTGCTGCTGCCCGCGGTGCAAAAGGTCCGCGAGGCGGCCGCGCGGATGAAGTGCACGAACAACCTCAAGCAAATGGGGCTCTCGCTCCACGGCTACCACGATGCCTACCAAACCTTTCCGGCCGGGAAAGGCCCGTCCTACGCCGGCGGTTCGCCCGTGTTCGCGCGGTGGTCGATCCATAGCCAGCTACTGCCATTCATCGAACAGGACAACCTCTTCAAAAGCATCGACTTCAAGTTCCCGCCCGAGACCCCCGGTATGGGCGGCGTGATCCCGTTCATGCCCGCTTGGCAAAACACGGGCCGCGAGAATGCCGCCGCGTGTCGCACGGTCGTCACGACTTTCATCTGCCCGTCGGACCCGGCGCCGCTGCCCGGCGATTGGCCCGGGCAGAACAACTATTTGGCCAGCCAAGGCTCGCAGTTCCTATGCGACTTGAACGACACCCAGCCGAGCACGCTGCCGGGTGCTTTGAACGAACGGCCGAACGGCCCGCTCTACTTCCTCAGCAAAGTGAAAATGACGGACCTCGGGGACGGCACCAGCAACACAGCCGTGTTCAGCGAAAAACGGCGGGGCAACGGCAATCCGGACCCCAAGACCGACCAAAAGGTAATGCCGGTGCAAGACACTCTGGATAACGCCTACAACACATGCCGCGCTTTGAACCCCCTCACCGCGACTCCGCTCACCAGCAAACAGGGTTACAGTTGGGTGATGGGCGAGATGTGCTGCACGACCTACAACCACGTCTCGACGCCGAACACGACGACCTGCGCGAGCACCGGTTTCCCGGGGAACATGTCGAACATGGCGATGGTGGTCCCGCCGTCGAGCAGCCACACCGGCGGCGTGAACGTGGTCATGGGCGACGGATCGGTCCGGTTCGTCCGCGACGGCATCGATTTGGCGGCATGGCGGGCGATGGGCACGATCCGCGGCGGCGAGCCAACCCAAGAGTGAGGTCACCGATGCGCCAATTGATTCGGTCCTTGCTCACCGTGGCCGCGCTCGGGGTCGCACTCGGATGTTCCACGAGCGGGAAAGTCGAAGACTTCACCCCCAATGAGGGGAACGCCCGCAAAGCGTTGGTATCGGCGTTGGACCACTGGAAGAGCGGTGGCCAGCCGGGGGCCGTTCCCAACACGACCCCGCCGGTCGAAGTCACCGACTCGAAATGGAAGTCCGGTCAGTCGCTGAAGTCGTACGAGATCCTCGGCGAAGAACCGCCCGCCGACCCAGGCCCGAGGATGTTCAAGGTTCGACTGACCCCCGCCAAAGGGTCGCCTATCGAAACCAAATACGCGGTGGTGGGCATCGATCCGCTGCTGGTTTTCCGGGACGAAGATTTCCAGAAGCTGTCCGGGACCGGCAAATGAGACGACTCGCGGTTCTACTTTTCGCCCTCGTCGTCGGATGCGGGGAACGCAATCCGACGGCGGAAGAATTCATCCCGCCCGAGGACGTGGCCCAATCCGCGCTCGACCGGTGCTTGCGGGCGTGGGCGAAGGGCGAATCGGCTTCCCCGGTCGCCGGGACGAGCCCGCCCGTGCAATTGATCGATGGGCTGCGTACCAAAGAGCGGACGCTGCAGAAGTACGAGATTCTCGGGCCGACCCCGGCCGATGCCGCGCGCTGTTTCGCGGTGCGGCTCACCCTCGGAAATCCCTCCCAAGAGATACGCGAACGGTACGTCGTCGTCGGCATCGACCCGATCTGGGTTTGGCGGCACGACGATTACGTCATGCTCACCCATTGGGATCACCCGATGCCGGCCGACAAAGCGAAACGGTGATCGCCATGCCCCAGTTTGCTTCGACACGATCCTCAGTAGGCCGATTCCTCCGCGGTTCGGTCGCAATCGCCGTGGCGAGGCTGCGGTTCTTGCTCCTCGTCGGCGGCTTGCTGGCCCTCATCGCGGCGTGGCCGCTGCTCCGCAACACGTTCGACAAACTCACGACGACCGCCCCGGTCGGCGGGCCGATTTCCAGCGGCACCGAATACTGGTGCCCGATGTGCCCCGGGGTCGTGTCCGACTGGCCCGCGAAGTGCCCCGTGTGCAGCATGGCTTTGGTCCGTCGCCAGAAGGGAGAGATGACCCCGCTGCCCGACGGCGTCATGGCCCGGGTCCAACTTTCGCCATACCGCATTCAACTCGCCGGCCTCCGCACCGCACCGGTCGAGTACCGCAAACTCGAAACCGAGGTGGTCTGCGGTGGCCTGCTCGATTCCGCGCTGATGATCACCGTCGACGTTTTCGAACCCGACTCCTCGTCGCTGGCGCTCGGCCAAGTGGGCCGGGTCATCGTCGATGGCTTTCCCGAGGAACGCGTGGAAGCCACGATCACCGAGATCGCACCCGCGGCAGTTCCTACGGCCGGGAAGCGAGTCCGCATCCGGGTTCAAAACCCCCGGAACGAACTGCGCCCCGGTTTGTACGCCACGGCCACCTTCCACACCCCGGTCGCTTCGCTCGAATCGTCGCGGCGTGCGGAAGCCAACCGCTGGAGCGAGCAGACGGCGTCGACGCTGTTCGCACGGCGGGACTTCGCCATCGCTTCGCTCGCGGAAGCGGCGCTGCGGCAATGTGCCGCGGTCCACGGGCAGACGCTGTGCGCCCCGGAATCGGCGGTGATCGACACGGGCGCCAGGCGTGTGGTCTATTTGGAGACGATGCCGGGGGTGTTCGATGCGGTCGAAGTGCGGGTCGGTCGGCGCTGCGGCGATTACTACCCCGTCCGCGCCGGTTTGGAATCCGGTCAACGCGTGGTCACCGCGGGGGCGATCCTTTTGGATGCCGAGACGCGGTTGAACCCGAGCGTGGCCGCGAGTTACTTCGGGGCGAGTGGGCGACCGTCCGCATCCGCACCGGCTGCAGGTTCGACCGCCGATGACGGTGCGATGCTGATTGCGAAACAGAAAATCTGCCCGGTCACCGGGGAACCGCTCGGTTCGATGGGGACGCCGGTCCGCGTTTCCGTCGGCGGGAAACCGGTCTATGTCTGCTGCAAAGGTTGCGAGAAACCGCTGCTCCGCAAGCCGGATGAATACTTGTCGAAGCTGCCGAAATGATCGACCGCATCATCGACTTTTCCATCCGCCGCCGTTGGTTCACCCTGGTCGCCGCGGGCTTGCTCGCCGTGTGGGGGGCTCGGTCGGCTCTCCGCACGCCCGTCGATGCGATCCCGGATCTCTCCGAGAATCAAGTCGTCGTCTTCACCGACTGGCCCGGTCACGGGCCACTCGAAATCGAAGATCAAATCACCTACCCGCTCACACTCGAACTCAAAGGGCTGGACGGCGTCCGCGTCGTCCGATCGTCGAGCGATGTCGGGTTCTCGATGGTCAGCGTGATTTTCGAAGATCGCGTCGGTTGGGACGAAGGCCGGAAGCAGGTGGAGGAAGCGTTGGCCCGGTCGTCGAACCGTTGGCCGGCGGGGGCCACGCCGCGTCTGACACCCGATGCCGCGGCGACGGGGCAGATCTTTTGGTACACCGTCGAAGGCGGGGGATTCGACCCCGGGCGATTGCGGGCAATTCAAGATTGGTACGTCCGGCCCCGCCTCGCATCGGTCGCCGGCGTCGCCGAAGTCGCCAGCGTCGGTGGCTTCTGCCTCGAGTACCGGGTCGAACTCGACCCCCATCGCCTCCGCGCGCACAAGGTCACCGCGGGAGGGGTCGCCGACGCGATCCGCAAATCGAACGCCGCGGTCGGCGGCGATGTGGTGCACAAGGGCAACGCGGAATACGTCGCCCGCGGCGTCGGTTGGCTCGGCGCGCGGGCGGGTCACGCGGAACAACCGAGCGACCCGCAGCGGATCGTCCGCGATCTCGAGAATGTCACGGTCGTCAATACCGAGGGCATCGCGATTCCCCTTTCCCACTTGGGGAGTGTCGCACTCGGCAGCGCCCCGCGCCGCGGGATTCTCGAGAAAGACGGCGGGGAAGCGACCGGCGGCGTCGTGCTCATGAAACACGGCGAGAACCCGCTCCGCGTGACACAGCGACTGCGCGAGAAAATCCAAGAGATCCAACCCGGCTTGCCCCCCGGCGTCCGAATCGTCGCCGTATACGACCGCACGCCGCTCATCGAAGGAACCATTTCTACGGTCACGGACACTCTGCTCGAAGCGATCCTGACCGCCACGATTTGCATCCTGATCGTCCTGCGCCACGTCCGCACCGTCTTCCTCGTCGCCATCACGTTGCCGCTCGCTGTACTCTTCTCATTCGGACTGATGGATCTGCTCCGTCAACTCGGCGTCGGGATCGAAACTAATCTGATGTCGCTGGCGGGGTTGGCGATCTCCATCGGCGTGCTCGTCGATTCGTCGATCGTGATGGCCGAGAACGCGATGTTTCGCTTGAAGCGCAAACACGGCGCCGCACCCGTGACCGGCGACACGCGCGACGATGTCGCGGCGGCATGCCGGCAGGTTGGACGACCCATCGCTTTCTCGATCGCTGTAATGTTCCTGTCCTTCCTGCCGGTGTTCGCACTCGGTGGATTAGAGGGCAAGATGTTCCATCCGCTCGCCTACACCAAGTCGTTCGCCATGCTCGGCGTCGGGCTGCTCTCGATCACACTCGTCCCCGCGCTCTGTACAATTTTGATCCGCGGGCGATTGCGGTCGGAGGACGAAGTCGGGATCGTGCGCGGGTTGATGCGAGTCTACCGCCCGATGCTTTCGTATTGGCTCGACCGGCCCGCCGGGGTGATTTGGTTCGTCGGCTTGACTTTCATTTTGGGCACCGCACCGCTCGGCTTGACCGGGTTGATGCCCATCGTCGTCGCGGCCGCGGTGGGGGCGGGACTGTGGGCTGCCACGCGATCCGGTACGAGGTGGGCGATCGCGGTCTCGCTCATCCTCGCGGGGTTGGCCGCCGGGCAATGGATGACGCCGTTGAAGCGGGAGTTCCTGACCCCGCTCGACGAAGGTATGGCGATGGACATGCCGATCACAGTGCCGCGGATGTCGGCTCCGCAGGCGGCGGACGACCTCTTGGCCCGCGACATGATCCTGTGCCGCTTTCCAGAAGTCGAAATGGTCGTCGGCAAAGCGGGCCGCGCGGAGACGGCCACCGACCCCGCCCCGCTCGACATGATCGAAACGATGGTGAGCTTCCGGCCGCGCGAGTTCTGGCCGCGC
Organism: Fimbriiglobus sp.; assembly: GCA_043737155.1. Lineage (GTDB taxonomy): Bacteria > Planctomycetota > Planctomycetia > Gemmatales > Gemmataceae > JALHQU01. The sequence continues at coordinate 6,737 of JAYTBD010000482.1, forward strand.
CGGTGCTTGCGGACCGCGGACGCCGAGAGGCAAGCCGCGGCGGTCTTGGATGCATTGGTGGCCGCGGAGATAATCCGCGAACCCGATGATCGACACGGTGTTTCGACTGCCGCCGCACGGGATGCGCTGGCCTTGTTCGACGCTCAAATGCGAGAGGCGGCGTATCAGCGGAATAAAGAATTCGAGCGCAACCACAGCCGCCGCCAAGTCCGGTTCGCCGTCGAACAATCGATCGACCGACTCGAGCGTAACGATTCCTTCGCACCCGGCACCGACGCCCGAGAATTGATCCGTCAGATTGACGACGTCCACCTCGGGCACATCGCGCACTTCGGCATGGAACCCACTCCCGAGGGGGTGGCACCGCTGGTCCGCGATGTCCTCCGCAAGCTCGCCGAACTCGGCGCAATCGAACCGGGCGCCGACCCGAAGCCGACGAATTCCATCCTCCGCGCCTTCGGCATCGGTGATTCGACCCTGACCGAATCCGTGTTCTCCGCGTTGCGCTCCCGTCATCGCGATCAATGGCGCGACTATACGCGCCTCCTGAATGCGGAACTCTTGGAGCGTGCCCCGGGGCTGTACACACGGCTCGCCATCGAGGTGCTGCTCGGCCAATCCGAAGTCATCAACCCCCGAGTCGCCGCGGCGATGCGCGAGTGGGAAAAAGTGCGAGGCGCTGCGCCGGCCCTACACGCGATTGCCGGTCGCCAACACCATAGCGGTGCCGCGCTCCCATTCCTCGATCCGGTTCCTGAGTTGCATGCCGTTCAATCGAAATCGACCGAGAGCTTCGCCCGGCACCTGTTGCTCTGGCCGCGCGATCGCGTCGAGTTGGCCGGCTTCGGCGGGGAGATGGATCGCGCCGTGCAGATGCCCGGCTGGACGAACGTCTGGACCACGCCAATCCAGAACCGCATCGATATGCTCTCGACCGGCGTGAACACGACCGTCGGCGTCCGGGTGTTGGGTCGGCGTTCGGAAGATGTCGCCCGTGCATCCGAAGAGATCGCGGCCTTGCTCAAAACACTTCCCGGTTCGGCGGATGTCATCGCCGATCCCGTCCGCGGCAAAGGCTACTTGGAGGTCGTCCCCGACCGCGAGAACATGGCCCGCCTCGGGGTCGACTCGGTCGCGGTTACCGACGTGGTCGAGATGGCACTCGGCGGGCGAATCGCCACGAACACCGTCGAAGGCCGGGAGCGGTATCCGGTGAGGGTGCTGTATTCGCGAACCCATCGGGAAGACGAAGAGACGATCCGGCAATTGCCCGTCCCGATGCGATCGGCCAGCGGCGTTGCGCACGTTCCGCTCTACGCGGTGGCCGATGTCCGGGTTACGGAAGGTCCGGCCGCGATCAAAGGCGAGAACGGCGAGTTGCGGAATTACGTCCGGTTGAACGTCCGCGGTCGCGATTCCGGCGAGTTCGTTGACTCCGCACGACAAGCCGTCGCCGCCGGAGTGCATCTGCCGGAGGGGGTCCACGTCGAATGGACAGGCCAATTTGAACAGGAAGCCCGCGCATCACGGACGCTCAGCATGGCCATCCCGGCCGTGGTCGCGTTGATCTTCCTCATCCTCTGGTGGACGTACCGCGACTTGGCCGACGCCGGATTGATGTTATTGGCGGTGCCCGGCGCTATGGCCGGCGGGGTGATCCTGCAGTGGATCTTGGACTACCCGCTCTCGGTGTCGGCGTGGGTCGGCTTCATCGCTTGCTACGGCATGGCGACTTCGACCGGGATCATCATGCTCGTCTATTTGCGACAAGCGGTCGCCGACGCCGGGGGAGAAGAGAATTTGACCCCCGAGCAACTCCGCACCGCCGTGTTGAACGGGGCCGCTCACCGTTTGCGTCCGAAGCTCCTCACCGAAGTGACGACGCTCTTCAGCTTGGCGCCCCTCCTTTTGGCCACCGGTCCCGGAGCCGAGGTTCTCCGCCCGATGGTCGTCCCAGTGCTCGGCGGTCTACTCATCGCCGACGAAGTCATCGATCTGCTGCTTCCAATCCTCTTCTACCGCATTCGACTAGCGCGGCTGAAAGCAAACCACGAGTAGCTCACTCGCAAGGTGATAATCGTCTTGAAGCTTCGAACATGCGTCGTCGAAGAGGCGCAGATGACTCAGGATGCGATTGTTGTTGTTCTGCAACTCCTCCTTCAGCGACCCCCTTCGTTCCGAGACGAACGGCTGCCCCCGCCGGGAACGGTGATCACCCGCGAGTACAAGGGCCGAACCTTGCAGGTCAAAGTGCGGGCCGACGGCTTCGAGCACGAGGGAGAACTGCACCCCTCGCTCTCCGCGGTCGCCAAGGCGATCACCGGCTCGCACTGCAACGGGTACCTCTTCTTCAAACTCAACAGGAGCGACGCATGAAAAGCCCCATCCCCAAGCCACCTACCACAGTGATCCGCTGCGCGATCTACACGCGCAAGAGCACCGAGCGGCCTGCCCTGCGCCGGCTGATGCTCGACATCGAAGCGGGCAAGATCGACGCGGTCGTGGTCTACAAGGTCGACCGGCTCAGCCGCAGTTTGCTCGACTTCGCCCGCATGATGCAGACCTTCGACGGCCACGGGGTCTCGTTCGTCTCGGTGACGCAGCAGTTCAACACCGCCACCAGCATGGGCCGACTGGTGCTCCACGTCCTGCTCTCCTTCGCCCAGTTCAAGCAGGAGATCATCTCTGAGCGGACGCGCGACAAGATCGCGGCGACGCGGCGGAAAGGGAAGTGGGCCGGGGGCCACCCGATCCTCGGCTACGACGTCGACCCCGCCGACTTCAAGCTCCTGGTCAACCCGACGGCAGCCAGCACAAGAACCGCCAATGCCCCGGCGGTAAGCAGTTTCAGCTTGCTCAGGAACATAGTTCGGATCGCTCCTTCGGCGAGTACGGATACGGTTTCGGATGCGGACGCCACCACCGGCGGAACGGCCGGCGCCGTTCCGGTTGTCATCAGTGCCGCGATGCCACCTACTCCGAGTGCCACCCCCGGCCCCGCAGTCGGGCGGCCAACTGCTTCCGGCCCGCCGCCAGGCGGCTGCACAGTGTGCCAGCAACCGCTTCGAGAGCTTCGCGTACCTTTTGCACGCCGGTGCCGTCGTCGATCGCGAGGCAGGCGGCCGTCGCGGCGCTCTGGCCGAGGACCATGAAAACCGGCTCCATACGGATCGAACC
>JAYTBD010000483.1:0-1586 GCA_043737155.1 Fimbriiglobus sp.
TGCGACAACGTCGCTACTGATCCGCAGCTTGTCCGGACTGTAGCCATCACGCTCCGCGTGATGTCGACGGTTCGAGTCTTCGAGAACCGGCGCCCACCCCCATTGAACTGCGGAGCGGGGCGCCGGATCGCCGCCGGCGCCGGTTCTCGAAGACTCGAACCGTCGACATCACGCGGAGCGTGATGGCTACAGTCCGGACAAGCTGCGGATCAGTAGCGACGTTGTCGCATCGAACGTCGCTAAGGCGTCCGGCTCTGAAAGAAATCATCCCAAATCGCTTGTGTGACCTAGCACTACGCCACCATCCGCAGGCTCTGGCGCACGTACGCCGCGCAGACGTCGAGGACGCGGCGCTGCTGGCTCTCGGTGATCTCGGGGAACATCGGCAGCGCGAGCACCGCTTTGGATGCGTCCTCACTGATCGGGAAGTCCCCTTCGGCGTGGCCCAAATGCGCCACGCACTCCTGCAAGTGCAGCGACAGCGGGTAGTACACTTCGCAGCCGACGTTCTCGCCCTTCAAGTATTTCACGACCGCATCGCGATGTCCAGCGGGTACGCGCACGACGTACTGATTGAACGAATGTCGGCCGTGCGGTTCGACCACCGGCCGTTGGAAGAAGCCGTGCAGGTGGTAGCTCTCGATGAGCGCATCGTACCGAGCCGCGGCCGCGCGCCGGCCTGCGATCCACTCCTCGGCGTACGGCAATTTCACGCGCAAGATCGCCGCGTGAATCGCATCGATGCGGGCGTTCCAACCGACGTACTTGTGGAAGTACTTCACCTCGCTGCCGTGGTTGCGGAGGGCCGCCATCTTCTTGTGCAGCACCTCGTCGTTCGTGGTCACCATGCCCGCGTCACCCAAGGTGCCGATATTCTTGCTCGGGTAGAAACTGAAGCAGGAAATGACGCCGAGGGTGCCGCACTTCACCCCTTCGTAACTCGCCCCGAACGATTGCGCGGCGTCTTCGATGATGTGGAGGTCGTGTTCCTTGGCGATCTCCGCGATGGGGGCCATGTCGGCGCACTGGCCGTATAGGTGGACGGGCATGATCGCTTTGGTCCGCGGGGTGATCGCGGCTTCGATCAATTTGGGATCGATGTTGTAGCTCAACGGGTCGATGTCCACGAAGACCGGCTTCGCCCCGACGCGCAAGACCGAGCCGACCGTGGCGAAGAAAGTGAACGGCGGCAAAATAACTTCGTCGCCGGGGCCGATGTCGAGCGCGTGCAGGGCCAGCAGCAACGCATCGGTTCCCGATCCGCAACCCAAAGCGTGGTTCGCCCCGCAGTACGCGGCGTACTCCTTCTCGAACGCCAGCACTTCCGGACCGAGGATGGCTTGGCCCGAAGCCAACACGCGCAGCACGGCGGCGTCGATGTCCGGCTGGAGGGCTTGATATTGCCCGAGGATATCGCACAGGGGCACGGGGGCGTTCGTCATGGGCGCGGACTCGCTCGCACAATGGAGGGACGAACTGGAATACGCCGACGGGGGAAGCCTGTCAAGCGGGGTACACCTACAGGTTTGGCACGGGGCCATCTTCCTGGCTGATTGCTGATACCTGATCGCTGACAACTGTCCCAT
>JAYTBD010000484.1:0-9880 GCA_043737155.1 Fimbriiglobus sp.
CGGCGACGGCAAGAAAGTCCTCGTGATGGGCTATCAGCCGAAAGGGGCCAAGCCCGAGGGCAACGAAGGACAGATGGCTTACTTCACTCCAAATCCGAAGGACGCGAACGCGGTTTGGATCGCCCACCCGATCAGCGATCCGTCGTTGAAAAAGGGGGCGGCGGGGACGAACCGTTTTAGCCACGGTCTCGGCATCGGCGATCTCAACGGCGATAAGAAAATGGACGTGATGACGACCGGCGGTTGGTACGAGCAGCCCAAAGTGAGCGAGGAGAAACTGCCGTGGAAGTTCCACCCGACCGCTTTCACCGACACGTACGCCGACATGTACGCCGCGGATTTCGACGGTGACGGCACCGCCGATGTACTCGGTACTTCGGCCCACAAGTACGGCATCTGGTGGTACAAGCAGCGTCCCGGCAAAGACGGCGGCGAAGCGGGCTTCGAGAAGAAGGAACTCTTCAAAGACTTGCTCTCGGAAACCCACGCGGCGCACTTCCAAGACATCGACGGCGACGGCCAGAAAGACTTGATCACCGGCAAGCGCTGGTGGAGCCACGGCAAGGGCGAACCCGGTTCGGACAAGCCCGCCATGATCTATTGGTTCAAGGTGACCAAGGACAAAGACGGGATGGCGAAGTTCACGCCGAACACCGTCGACGAAGACAGCGGCATCGGTACGCAATTCGTCGTGCAAGACATGAACGGCGACGGCTTCCTCGACGTGATCGTGTCGAACAAAAAGGGCGTCTCGGTGATTCTGCAAGAGCGGAAGTAATTGTCCCGGCGAGCGGCACGGCGTAAGCGTGCCGTGTCCGACTCGCATCCCACGGCACGCTCACGCCGTGCCGCTCGCCATGTCGGTCGATTCCCCTAAGATGAGTGCACTCGCACCTCCCGGGGGCTTCGGTCCATGCGCCACGTTCTCTCCGCCTTGGTCCAGAACCAGCCCGGCGTGCTCGCGCACGTCTCCGGGATGCTCGCCTCGCGCGGCTTCAACATCGACAGTTTGGCCGTCGGCGAAACCGAACACCACGATATCTCCCGCATGACCTTCGTCGTCCACGGCGACGACAACGTCCTCGACCAAGTCCGGAAGCAACTCGACAAGATCATCACGATCGTGCGCGTCGAAGACATCAGTTCGGAGAACTTTGTCGAGCGCGACCTGATGCTGATGAAGACCACCTGCAGCGCGGAAAAACGCTCGGAACTTTTCCAACTCTGCGAATCGTTCCGCGGACGGGTCGTGGATATCCAGAGCAACAACGTGATGATCGAAATCAGCGGCAGCGAGGCGAAAATCGAAGCCTTCATCGAACTCATGCGGCCCTACGGCATCCTCGAACTCGCGCGAACCGGTCGAATCGCCATGGTCCGCGGTACTCCCAAAAAGGATGCCGACCGATGACCGACCAAATTTTGTTGCCCACGCGGAAACTCGAACCGGCGCTGGTCGATTTGTTGAAGTCGCTCAAAGCCGGGGACCGCATCAAAGTCGTGCAGAAAGTGAAGTGCGGGAACAAGGCGTGGACGGCCGAGGCCGTGGGTGCATTCCGCGGCATCAACTACTTGAGCACCGGAGTGACCACCGAACGCGTCAAGGAAGACGACATCGTGCTGCCGACCGTGCACTTCACCAAGGACAACGGCGAGATGGCGAGCATCTGTTTGGACGAGCATACCGCGATGAGCAAAATTTGAGATCGGGCTATTTGGTCTCTTCGTTCCAGATCGACAGGCCGAAACCGTTGAGGTCGAGGTCTTCGCCCTTCTCGGGTTCGCCCGGTCCACCGCGGTCGAGCGAGAGTCGGGGATAAAGCCAAATCACGGCCTTATCGCCGTTCATGTCGTAGCCGTTGGAATCGGTGTCGGCTTCGACGAGCCAGCGCCAACTCCGCTTTTCGGTTCCGATGTCCGTCGCTTCCTCTTGCCAGCCTTTTAACACCCGCGCGAGAGCCTGCATCGCGAGCTTGGACGTTTTCGCATCGGTGATGTGCAGTTGCAATTCATCGGGTTCCGATTCGGTTTCGACATCGGCCAGCCCCTTCACGGCGTCGAACAACCGGTGTTCCAGTTGGGTGCACCGCCACGGTGACCAGAGGTGGCAAGTAACACCTTGCGATTCGAACATCAGCCCGTACACATCGACCCGCATTGGCCCGCTCCGACATTGATAATCCCGTCAGGTTACGGCCCGCGGACCAATAGGCGAGCCGGCCCGTTCAACGCGGCTTGCGCGGCGAGCGGTGCGGGATCTTCTTCAAACGATTTTCGAGTTGGTGTGGAACAACGCTCGCGGCCGAACGCCGGTGGGCGAGTAGAGTCTCGGCGATCCGATTGTGGATATCGGGCACTTCCACGAAGTGGGCTGCCGGCTCGACTTGCTTTTTCTCGAAGATTTCGGCGCGGTCCACGCTGATTGATTTCGGGGCTTCGATCCCGATTTTTACGCGGCCCGGACCGACTTCGATGACCGAAATGCGAATGTTATCGGCGACGATAATCTGTTCGCCGATTTTGCGGGTAAGAACGAGCATGGTGGATCCTTCCAAGTGAACGGGCAGAGCGGGGGATGGTCACTCGGCACCTCCGTGCCGCGTTCGAATCGAGCCGGCTAGCGAGCGGGATCGATTCGACAACCCATCATATCCCACGATTCAACTCCAGACAAAAGTACGCCTCGGAAAAAGAAACCTTTCATTGCGCGTCCGAATTTGTCGATTGTAAGGGGGATAGCCTTCGACGCATTCGTCGGATCGTTTGGATCGGGAGCTCGAGAATGCGAACAAAGCTCGGTTGTTTCGTCATCGCAATCTGCTCCATCGCTCCGCTTTCGGCCGGCGAACCGCTACCCTTGCCCGCGTCGCAAACACCGGCGGGGAATACGATTGGGTTGCCCCCGGGCGATAGCCGTTTCTCCGATCCGTTCTTTGCCCCGCCCGACGGCCGTCCTGTCATGGATCCGTGGCGACCGGGATCCGGTTCGGCCGGGGCCGATACCCTAGTCCCCCACCCGGAACCGTTCCGCCCGGAGAGATTTTGGTTTGCGAGCGATTTTTACGGTGCCGTCGGCCAAGGGACACTTTTGCCACCACTGGTGACGACCGCGTCCGCCGGATCAGTACCGGGTACCGGCGGTGCCTTGAATCAACCGACCACCGGCCTCTTGTTCGGAGGCGAGCGCGCGCTGAATCAATTCCGACCGGGGCTGCGGGCCAATGCCGGCATCTGGCTGACGGAGGACTATCGCTTGGGGATCGATGCGACGCTGATCCTCGTCGGCGATGTGGCGAGTCTATTCGGAGCATCGACAACCCCCGGCGGACCGATCTTGTCGCAGCCCGTCACCCTCGGCGACTTCGGTGTTCAGATCGGGGTACCGACCGGCGCCTTCTCGCCGGGCACGCTCACGGCCCGCGCCACGAACGCCGTCATCGGCGGCGATGCCAACGTGCGCTACGGGCTGAGCACGTCCGAATTGGGCCGCCTGGATTTGTTCGTCGGCTACCGCTACATGAATCTCCGGGACACCGTCGAAGTCGAATCGCGGAATCGAACCATCGGGGTTCCGGATGGCCCGTCGATCCTCCCCGCCTTCGATCTCGCGGTATCGGATCGCTTCCGCACGACCAACCAATTCCACGGCGGTCAGATCGGACTCGGCGGCACGCACCGGCTCTTCGGCCGATTGACGCTGACGACCAAAGCGACCATGGCCGTCGGCGTGAACATTTCGGACGTGACCATCGCCGGTGAAAGCACAACCCCGTTCGGAACGACCTCGGGCGGTTTGCTCACGGGGTCGGGCAACATCGGTAGCCTGCGCGACAACTTTTTCTCGGTGATGCCCGAAGCCACGGCCAGGCTCGGCTGGGATTTCACCGACCGTCTCCGCGTGAATGCCGGCTACTCGTTCCTCTTCTGGACCAACGTCCGCCGGGCGGCGGATCAGATCGACACGACCATCCAAGCCCAAGGGCGGCCCGCGTTCCCGAACGACAGTACGACGTACTGGCTCCAAGGCTGGACGGTCGGCTTGGATCTGCGTTATTGAACCGACGAAGGATCGAGTTTGGCGAGCGCGCGCCGGGCGGCGCGGGTGACGCGGATATCCTCGCGGCTCAGCAATCGGAGCGGCTTGACTGTGGCGGCCGCGTCTTTCGGTGAAAACTTGGCGAGGGATTGAATCGCCGCGACTTTCACATCATCATCTCGGTCTTGGAGCATGTCGATCAACCGCGGGACCGCGACTCCCGGCACCTTCTCGAAACGGCCCAGCGCCTCGGCGGCTTTCTGCCGGACCGATGACTCCTTCGACCGGCTCAGCCGATCGACCGGTGGAAAGTCGTCGGCCGTGGCGGGGAGCAATCGACCGAGGGCGTCGACCGAGGCGAGCCGCTCGCCGGGTTTACCGACCAGCCCCGCGCGGACCAATTTGGCGATCTCGCCCTCGTTGTTGTCGATGCGTGCCAAGGCGATCTTGGCCCAGTGGGCGAGTTCGGGGATCGGCCATTTCGTCAGCGTTTCGAGCTGCGCTTTCGCGGCGGTCGGCCGGGGTTCCAATTCCGCCAGCGCCTGCGCGGCCCGCGTTCGCACGGCGGCGTTGTAATCGGACGTCACCACCTGGCCGAGTTTGGCGACGATCTCGGGGGAAGCCGATTTCAACCGGGGTGCATTCGTCGCGGCTTTCTCGCGCACGGTTGCCGAAGCATCGCCCAGCGCTTTCAAAACGAGGGCGACACTCGCCGGATCGGCCGGAGCCATGCCCACTAGCACATGGAGGGCGGCGGCGCGGAGATCCTCATTCGATTTGAGGTCGTCGAAAGTCGCCAAGAGGGTGGGCTTCCCCGCGCTCCCGGCGGGTCCCAGTTCGGCGAGTGCCAGCGTCGCGGTCTGGCGCACTTCCGTGTCGTCGTCGCCCGCCGCGGCCTTCGCGAGATCATCGGCCGCAATCGCCGCGAGAGGGCCGAAATCGGCGAGGGCATTGACGGCGGAAGTTCGCACCGATGCGGATTCATCCTTCAACCGCTCGGCCAACAGCGGGATCGCCGCCGTACGGCCCTTGTCATCGAGCGAGACGACGAACGCGATCGCCAGCGTGCGAATCGGTTGCTCGGGGGCATTGAGTAAAAGCATGGCCTGCTCCGCGAAGATACGGCCGGGGGCACCCATCCGCGATGCGGCTTGCAGACCGAGCGCGCGGACGTCCGCCTCGACGTGGGTGAGAGCCATCTTCATCAACGGGGCCGATTTGGAGGCATCACCGGTGATCGTCGCCAGCGCTCGGCAGGCTTCGAGCCGGACGAATCCGTCCATCGTCTCGCGGTTCAGAATCTTCTCGACCGCCTGGGCCGTCGCTTTGGCCACCGGTCCGAGCTCCCCGAGTACATACAGCGCTTGATAGACCACGACTTGCCCTTTGTCGTCGAGCAGTTTGCCGACGGGGCCGACGCTCTCGGCCCCGATGGCGATGAGCGCGTTCAACACGTTGTTGTCGAATGCGAAAGGGGTATTCGGCACCTCCGGCAGCGCCGTCTTGCGGATCGCTTCCGCGAGGTCCGGCGCGGCGGGTGCGGCCTTCGCGCCGAAATCTTGGAGCGCTTCTGCCGCGGTGGTGCTGACGATCTTGTCCGGGTCGGCGAGGGCTTTCCGCAGTGCCTCGACCGAATCTGCCGGGAGAGGTTTGAAACTCGGGAGTTGTTCGGCCGCGGTCAATCGCACGCCCGCATCGGCGTGGGAGAGCAATTTGACGACCTGCGGGGAGGAGGTGACCCCCAGTTCGCGGAGGCAGTGGTAGGCCGCATCGCGCACGAACGCCGACGGGTCCGCGGCCAGCGACCAGACCTTCGGGAGCGCGTGCTTCGCTTTCAATTTCAGTCGCGCGATGGATACGAGCGCATGCTCGCGGACGGCGGTGTTCGGATCGGTCAGACCCGTCAATAGAATCGGCAGGCCCTGTTCGACGGCGGCTTTGTCGCCCGGTTCGCCGCAGTAAATCAGCGCGATCACCGCCGCTTCGCGGACGCTGTTGGGCGAATGCGGCAGCACTTGCCCTTCGCCGAGGTTGGTCTTGTCTTTCAGCAGTTCGATGAGCCCGGGGATCACGGTCGGATCCGTCTCGGCGAGCGTCGCGAGTTGATCCGCGGTTTGGAGTTGCTGTTCGCGCTTGGTCTTCGCGAGTTGCTTGAGCAAGCGCGCGGAATCGGACGAAGGCGCACCCGGCAAGGCCGGCCCGGATTCGCCGGGTGCGGTCTCGGTGGGCTGTGTTTTCTTGTTGCAGCCCGCCAAGCTGGTTGCAACCAAGATGACTACGCAAAGAAAGGGACGCATCGATGAACTCCCAACATCTGTGCGAAATCAACGCAATTCCGATTCGATTGAACGGCCGACTGCGATGCCCACTTCCGGGGCTGCCGCTTGCTCGGACTCTTCGTCGAAGAATTGGCCATCTGCTAGTTGGGCCAAGATTGAACAACTGATAATAGCGCATGCCAATTCGCGCAGATCGCTATGGGTTACACAATTGATCGCGTGCCCACAGTTGCCGATACCCGGTGGCGGGTCGCCGAAAGTTTCCGAGATGGGCCCGTAGAACCATTCGAAACCGGATTCGTGCCCGCGGTGTGTCGCCGGCAGGTAGCCGGTGTGCGTACGGAGATCGCCGACATCCTCAAGTATGATGCCGGTGGAGGCTCTATCGAGTGCCGCCTGCCATTTCGCTATGGTTGGGAGATTCTCGTCGCGGATGAAGAAGAATGAATCGACCGACATTCGATGGCTCCCGGAACTCGCCGAACACAGATCCACTGGAATTTGTCTGCCGGTGACACACAACGAACACAGTATGATCCAAACCCCGCCCGAAGCAATGTCGGTAGTGCGGCCCGCGAGCGGGATTCGCAGGTGGCTTTTCGTCGCGCTCGGTTTCGTGTTTCTCAGCATCGCCGCGCTCGGCGTTATCCTCCCGGTGTTGCCGACGACACCGTGGGTCTTGCTCGCGGCGGGGTGCTTCGCCCGGTCCTCGCCGCGCCTGCACCGCTGGTTGAAGCGCTCCCCGTACTTCGGCCACATGATCCGCGATTGGGAAACGCACCGTGGGATACGCTGGCGGGTGAAGTTGTTCGCAGTCTGTATGATCGTCACTGTCATAGCATTGACAGTGATCTTCGGCCCGGCACCGGATTGGGCGAAGCGGTGCGCCGTGGGCTTGGGTGCCGTGGGAATCTGCACGATCCTATTCGTCGTGCCGACGGTCTGGGATTCGCAACTCGCCCGCGGGTCAGCGGATGGCGAAGTCGTGCCGAGATAGCAATTCCTCCGCGATCCAATCCCGCTCCTCCGGCGTGTCCGCGCTCGCGGTCACGTGCCCGACCTTGCGGCGCGGCTTCGGCTCCTTGCCGTACCAGTGCAGGTGGGTGCCGGAGGGGAGCAGGATGTTGTCGAAGTCGGGCCGGTGGCCGATGAGGTTGAACAGGGCCGAGTGGCCGCGGGGACCGGTCGCGCCGAGGGGCAGCCCGCACACGGCCCGGACGTGGTTCTCGAACTGGCTGCACGCGGCCCCCTCGATGGTCCAGTGCCCCGAGTTGTGGACGCGCGGCGCCATCTCGTTGGCGATCAGCCGCGGACCGTCCTGGAACCATTCGAGCGCGAGGACGCCGACGTAGTCGAGTTCCGTGAGGACGCGATCGGCGAACTCGCAGGCCCGCCCGAAGAGTTCCTCGCCCGTGTCGCGGGCCGGGGCGAGGCTCCGGTACAGCATCCCGTCGCGGTGTTCGTTCTCGACGAGGGGATAGCAGCGGAAATCCCCGGAATCGCTCCGCACCGCCAACAGCGACAGCTCCCGGTCGAACGGCACGAACCCTTCGAGGATGAGCGGTCGGCCGCCGAGGCGCGCCCACGCGGCTTCGGCGTCCGCGGGCGTGCGGAGGACGGCTTGGCCCTTGCCGTCGTAGCCGAAGCGGCGGGTCTTCAGCACGGCGGGAATGCCGATGTCGCGGATCGCACGGTCGAAGTCGGCGCGGCTCAGCACCTCGGCGAACGGCGCCGTCGGGATGCCGAGCGTCGAAAAAAAGGACTTCTCGGCGATGCGGTCCTGCGACACTTCCAGAGCGCGCGGCGGCGGGAAGACCGGCACCCGCTCGGCGAGCCAGCGGGCGCTCTCGACGGGGACGTTTTCGAATTCGTACGTGACGATATCGGCCGCGCGGACGAGTTGATACAGGGCTTGGAGGTCGTCGTATTCCCCGCGGATGACACCGGCCACTGCGGCGGCGCACGGGTCTGTCGACGGGTCGAGGACGGTGCACGAAATGCCGAGCGGATGGGCCGCGAGGGCCATCATCCGCGCGAGTTGGCCGCCACCGAGGATGCCGAGCCTCATGGGGTCGAGCTCCGAGGATCGGGCGAAGCGAGGATGGACTGCGTCTGGTTGGCCCGGTAGGCCGAGTACCGCAGACGGATCGATTCGTACTTGTTGCCGAGGATCGAGATCGCGAGGAGAGCGGCATTGATGGCGCCGGCTTTACCGATGGCCAAAGTTCCGACGGGGATACCCGCGGGCATCTGGACGATGCTGAGCAGCGCGTCTTGTCCACGTAGCAGCGACTCTTCGTGGGCGACGGGTACTCCGAGCACCGGCAGCAGCGTCTTCGCGGCGCACATGCCGGGGAGGTGGGCGGATCCGCCGGCGCCGGCGATGATGACTTCCAATCCGCGGCCCACTGCTGCGGTGGCGAATGCGAATAGTTTATCCGGCGTGCGGTGGGCCGAGACGACCTCGCATTCGTGCGGAATGCCGAAGTCCGCGAGCGTTTTCGCGGCGTGCTGCATCACGTCCCAGTCGGATTTGGAACCCATGATAACGGCGACGAGCGGCGTTTGCGGAACGATCATGATTTGATCACCAAGAGCCAGTCGTTCGTGTCCGGCGGGGTCGGTTTGGCCACCTTCCCCTTGACTCGCTCTCCCGTCCGAGGATTGAACCACACGGCGGGTCGCGAAGCGTCGATGTCGGCGGAGAGCGTCAACTTGGCTTTGTAGGGCACGTAGATCACCACTTGCGAGCGGTCCTTGGTGGCCGCGCACGCGATGAAATCGGCCGGGGCTTTCGATTGTTCGGTGATGAGTTCCGGAGCCGGGCGAAGTTTCGTCCACTCGACCGACTCGAATAGGCCTCGGGTATGCTTCACCTGATCGGCCCCCGTGAGATCGATAGCATCGTTCCAAACTTTGGCCCGCCCGGTCCCTTTGTGGTCGGTCGGTTCTTCACCCGGCTTCGTGTGCCAACTCCAAACGCCGTGCGCGCCGTAGGTGAAGCCCGCGACCGGGGCCGTAAGCAAGCTCCAGTAGATCGCCCGCCGCACGGTCGCCGCGCTGTGCATTTCACCGGTGCTGTAGCCTTTGTGCATCTCGTAAGGCGGTTCGAGGTTGATCACGGGCCGGGTGAACTCCTTGCGCTTGCCGTATGCGACGACCGGGCCTTCCGTCATCCACTTCAGCGACTTCTCGCTGTCGCCGTGACCGCTTTGGTAGCCCAACACCGTCAGCCATTTTTCATCCTCCCACTTGGCCCACGGGAAGTTTTCCCCAGTAGGGTGTGTGGTCACGGGCTGGGTCGGCTTGTCGCCGAAGACCGCCCGCCCGATTTTTTTCCAGCGCTCGGTGTCGGTCGTGTACTGGTTGTCTCCCGCGAGAATCCAGAAGACGTGAGTTTTGGCGTAGCGCTCGGTTTGGAGCTTGCACAAATCGATGAGTTGGTCGTCGGTCAGTTCCTTGCCCGCATCTCCATTTTTATGGGCCCAGACGAGCACCGGCACGGCCAGCAAGCCGGCATCGTTGATGGCCTTCAACCGGGCATCGAGCCGCTTGTAGAAAGCTT
>JAYTBD010000485.1:0-4122 GCA_043737155.1 Fimbriiglobus sp.
CCGGCCATCCGGCAACCGGCGGTGAGCTACAGCGTGGACGATTGAGCGCGATCCGGCGTATCGCATCCGCCCGCCCGCCGGTATCTCCGTCGATCCGCGATCCGCAGAGGGCATCCCGTGCTGTTCGGCATTCTGAATCGGATGATCTTCTGGGAACTCGTGCGGGTGTTCCTGCTCGCGCTCACTTCGCTGACGGGGTTGTTCCTGATCGGCGGCGTCATCCAGCAGGCGACGCAGTACGGCGTCTCGGGGTCGCAGCTGCTCGGCATCCTGCCCCTGCTGATTCCGAGCAGCCTGCCGTTCACGATCCCGGCGACGACGCTCTTCGCCACCTGCGTCGTCTACGGCCGGCTCTCGCACGACAACGAGGCCGTGGCGCTCAAGGCCGCCGGCGTCGATCTGCTCACGATGCTGCGGCCCGCCTTCCTGCTCGGGGTCCTGGCCTCCGCCGCCACCGCCGGGCTGGAGTACTCCCTCATCCCGCAGACGCACCGCGCGCTGCAGCTCGAGGCCATCCGCGACCCCGAAGAGACGCTCTACAACCTGCTGAAGCGCGAGCGCTGCTTCCGCGCCCCGAACATGCCCTACGTCCTCTACGTGCGCGACGTGCGGAGCAAAGAGCTCGTCGATGTGGTGGTGAAGCGCAAGTCGGGCAAGGGGCCGGTGACGTCCGACACCGGTTTCGACTACGTCGCCCGGACCCGCCGCGCCACGCTCAAAATCGACACCGAGGCCAACACGCTCACGGTCGATTCCAACGAGTGGGTCATCACCGGCAACCGCGCCGTGATCGACTCCACCGACAACAAGCCCTTCGAGATCCCCCTGCCGGACGACCTCCGCCGCGATATGGTGATCGCGAATCTGAACGACCGCTCGCAGACCATCGACTGGGACGTGCTGCCGTCCCGCGCCCGCGTGTACGAGGGCGAAGCCGACCGGGCCCTCCGGACGAAGCGGGTGATGATGGAGACCGCGCCGGGGCAAATCCTGACGATCTTCGACCAGTTCCGGATCGCCGAGGAGAACGGCTTGGACGCCGCGGAGATCCCGCTCGAGCCGCAGGAGCGCGCCCGCCGCGTCGGGCACTACCACGAAGTGGCGAAGTTCTACAGGCGCACGAGCCGCACCATGCTCTGGGAGTTCCACTCGCGGCCGGCGTTCGCCGTCGGCTGCCTCTTCTTCGCGCTCGTCGGCTGCCCCATCGGCCTCTGGGCGAACCGGGCCGATTACCTCAGCATGTTCGTGATCTGCTTCCTGCCCGCCATCATGGTGTACTACCCGCTCGTGATGGCCGGCGGCGGACTGGCCCGCGACGGCAAAGTGCCGATGGCCCTGGGCGTCTGGTCGGCCGACATCGCGGCCGGCCTCGCCGGCATCTTCCTCATGTGGCGGCTGATCCGGCGGTGAACTCGCCGGGTGCCGCGCCGACGCGGATCGGCCTTCACCCCGGCTTCCCCGGCAACTTGATCGACCCCGCGCTCGAGCGCTTCAAGCGGCGGCCGTAGCGGGCCTTCATCGTCAAGTCGTCGTGCTCGTCTTCGATGTCGCCGACGATCTCCTCCAACACATCCTCGAGCGTCAAAATCCCGAGGACGGTCCCCGTCGAATCGCGGACGATGGCCATGGGGCGGTGGCTTTTGCGGAAGAGCCGCAGCGCCGCCGAGACGGGATCCTCGGGGTCGAGAAACTGCGCCGGATAGAGCGCGTCCTCCAGAATCACCACGTTTTGTAGGCTGAAAAGGAAGAAGAGATCCTTGGTGTTGACGACGCCGACGATGTTGTTGACGTCCTGCCGGTAGACGGGCATCCGCGTGTGGGCGCCCTCCCGCACGGCCTCCAGCACTTTGTCCGACGGCGTGCTCAACTCCAAAGAGGCGACCTTCTCGCGCGGCACCATGATGTCGCGCACCTTCTTGTCCGACAGCGCGAACACGTTGCGCAAATAGTCCGCGGCCTCCGGTTCGATCAGCCCCGCTTCTTGCGTGTCGGCGATCAACAGGTGCAGCTCGTTGACGGAGTAGACCTCCCCGTCCTCGCCGGTGCCGCGGAACCCGAGTTGCCGGAGGAACAGAGTGCTCGATCCGTTCATCAGCCGGATGAGCGGTTTGGAAATCCGCGCGAAACCGTTGAGCGGCACGGCGACCCACAGGCCGATGCGCTCGGGGTCCTGCAGCGCGGCGATCTTGGGCATCTGCTCGCCGAAGACGACGTGCATGTAGGTGATCAGGGAGAGCGTCAAGCCGATCGAAAGCACGCGGACAAACGGCCCCTGCCAAGCGTCGGGGGCGTTCTCGAACAGCGGTTCGATGAGCCGGGCGAGCGCCGGCTCGCTGACGAAACCGAGGGCCAAGCTGGCGAGCGTGATGCCGAGCTGCGCCGCCGCGACGCTGCGGTCCATTTCGACGACCGCTGCAAGCAAGGCCTTGGCGCGGTGCCGGCCTTCGTCCACGAGTTCTTGGACGCGCGACTTGCGGATTGAGACGATGGCGAACTCGGCCGCGACGAAGTAGCCGTTGATGAGGATGAGCACGGGGATGAGCGCCAAGCCGACCCAGAGAGGCAGCCCGGTGGAAGGTGCCGAAGCCCAAAGCCAAGCGGCGAACAGCGGCGTCTCCATAAATCCTTTGAAGCGGGGGGCGGGGTCGGGGAAATTGTATGCCGCGCCGGGGACGCTGCGAATACCATACCGATAGGTTGCATTCGTCCGCACGGGTCCGCTCTATGGCGCGCAAATCGCCGAAGTCCAAGATTGTCGCGTTCAAAGTCGAGGACGACCTCGCCGAGTTCCTCAACAACTTGCCGAACAAGAGCGACTTCATCCGCAAGGCGATCCTCGCGCAGTTCGGCATGACCTGCCCGCTCTGCACCGGTTCGGGCGTGGTGCCGCGCGGCGTCCATAACCATTACCAACCGCTGATCGAAACGAACAACGAGCGTCCCTGCGACAAGTGCAGGAACCCGGTGAAGATGCCGTTGACGGCCGAGAACGTCACCGCGGCGGATCGCAAACGGGTGGAGCAATTCCTCCACGGCGGGCCGCTCTACTGCACGAAGTGCTACCCGACGGTCCCCGCCTGCGACGACTGCGGTTGGCACGTGCCGATGGAAAAGGTGGCCGAGCACTTCCGCAAAGTGCATTCGCTGAACATGGTGTGAAGATGGATTGGGCGAGCGGCACGGCGTTCTTGTAGAGGATCACGTAAAGGCAGTGCCCGCGTTCCAGCCACCCGTCATTTTGCTCGACCATCTCCCACGTCGGCCGGGTGGTTTCTGAGCAAATCCCCCGCACAGCTTCGCGCACCGGAACAGCTTCCGCAGTCCCATCACCCCCCGCGATCCGGGGATCGCTTGCAGATTCCGCGCTTTTGCCGCGCGATTCATCCCCCCCCGAGTTGCACACCCCCGCATCCCGCGCATACTCCAGTGGGTGAAGCGGCTCGCACCGCGCCGCCTCCGGGATGGATCCCGCGCTCACTGATGGATCGGCTCCGGCGGACCGTCGTCCGCCGCTGCGCTCTCAGGATCGGGAGGGGTTTTCTCATGGTTCGTCGCATCTTGCTTCTCGGCGTGCTGGGCTTCGGCGCCCTCGCTTCGACCGGTTGCCTCTGCCGGCAGCGGTGCTTGCCTTGCGGATCGTCGCTGTTCCCGGGTCGCCGGGCGATTCTGCAACCGGCCGCGGCGCCGGTCCAATCGGCCCCCATCGGCTTCGGCGGCTACGACGCCGGCCCGGCCGGCGCCCCCGGTTGCACCTCGTGCGGGAGCAACCCCGGTGCGGGCATGCCTTACGCCGCGGCCCCGGCGGGCTTCAACCACGCCCCCCATTACGCCGGCTCGGGCATCCCGCACGATTCGATGCTGCTGCCCAGCCCGACCGTCGTCCCGCCGGGCACGGGCACGCCGCGAATCGAAATCGATCCGCCCAAGCCGATGCCGATGACGGGCAAGTAACCGTCACGGGGCCGCGAGTTCCTTCGCCTTCTCCTCCGCCGAACTCCCGCGCACGTAGAGCGGTTCGAGGGCGAAAAGTTCCTCGCGCGTCGAAGCGGGCAGCGTCCGCGCGACGGCGATCAGCGCGCGGAAGACATCGACCGCGCCGCTCGGGACGATCCGCGCCGACGC
>JAYTBD010000486.1:0-1579 GCA_043737155.1 Fimbriiglobus sp.
GGGGTAAAACTCGGCAGGACGCGCGCGTCGAGTTCGAGGAGTCGCAGGCGAATCGGGGATTTGCTGCGCATCGATCCACTCCTGATACCGGTTCGCGACCCCGTCACTTTATCGGACGGCACCCCCGGTGGACGCGGGCGTTCGATCCGCTTCCGCGTCGAATCTTCCCCGGATAGCCGGATTTACCGCATCGACCGTTGGAAATGGCGTTGCGGGCCACCCGCGAACGGGTATACACCGCAACCCGGAATTCCGGATCGCACGCCGAGGCCCGCATGTTCCCGGTCGGTTTCGCCCTCGCTCTGCTCGGCTGTAGCCCCTCGGTCCCGCCGGGGTTGGCAGTCTCCGCACCGCGCTTGCAGCGCGGGGACGAACTCGTTTACACGGGCGAAATCCGCGAGTCGAGCGAACGCCCCGACAACCGCTTCAAGAAGAAACACCTCCTCGAAGTCCGCGTATTCGTGCTGGAATCCTCGGCGGACTACGCCGACTGCGCCGTGATGACCTCGCTCGCCGTTCAGCACGATGACAAAGTCGCCCAGGCCGTGCGGGTGGTGTCGGGGTCGAATCCCGCACACGCCCGGCAAGCCGCCACGGCCCATCTGCAATTGATCCGCGTGGACACCCGGGGCCGCGCTCAAATTCTCGAACCGGTCGGGCCGCCGCCGCTCGCTTACGACAAAGCCAAAGTGAATCCGCTCCCCGCATTGGCATTGGACGCCGCGCCGATTCTCGAAGTCGGTTTCTTGGTGCCCTTGCCCGTCGAAGGGGCCAAGGTCGGCGGCAATTGGGCCGTCGCCGACCCGGTTCGAACGCCGACCGTCTGGACCGCGAAGGGCGAATCGGTGTGGAACGGCAGCCGGGCCATCGAGATCACCGCGGTGCAAAAATCGACCGGCTGGGATCAACCCAACGCGACTCCCGATGGTTGGCACCGCTCGGAATCGATCCTCGCTTCGCCCGAGTACGGCTACGCCAGCGTCGTGCGACGGGAGGTCTGTCGCCGAATCGGCCGGGATGTCGTCGCCCGAATCGAGGCGACTTACGAACTCCGACAGACCAATCGCCACCTCGGCACCCGCTACGCCGAACTGCGGAACGAAATCGAACGGGCTTGGTCCTTCGCCAACGAACGTCCCGCGCGGCCTGCCAAGATCCAACGCTACCTCGACGAACACCCCGGCGGAGGCAGTTTCCGCCCGGTGCTGGAGTCTTTGCAGCGGCGCTTCGATACCGCTTCCACCAACACGGCTCCACCGGTGGTTGCGACCATCGTGCTGAAGCCCGCCGAGCCGGCGATTCTCCGCGTCGGTTTCGCCGCTCCCGACTTCGTCGTCGCGGATGTCGATCGCCCCACCACCCGCTTCCGTCTCTCCGCGAACAAGTCGAAGCCGACGGTCGCCATCTTCTACAAGCCCGGTTCCGCGACCTCGCGCGAGACTCTGATCATCGCCGAAGCCCTGCACCAGCACTTCGGCGACAAAGTGTCGATCGTCCCGTTGACCATCGGCTCGGACAACGGCGTCGCGGTCAAGCAGCGCGAGGAACTGAAACTGAAGGTGCCGGTTTACGACGGCCT
>JAYTBD010000487.1:0-4120 GCA_043737155.1 Fimbriiglobus sp.
CACCACGAATCGAAGATGAAAGTGCGCCTGGTGCCGACGGCCGCGGAGTACGAGGCGAAGTTCGGCCGCGCGGCGCCGCTGTTGACGGAAGTGATCCGCCAAGGGTTCGAACAGCTGGGGTTGGAGTCGCCATCTTGAATTGGTCCTTCAATCCGCCGTCCCGCCTTGTGCAAAGCCTGCTGTTCGCGCTCGTCATCGCGGGCTGCGCCGCCACGCCGATCGCCAACGCGGTCGGGTGCAACGACAAGAATAAGGACTACCCGCTCTGGTACCAGACGGGGCAAAACTTCGCCCACGGCGACGACCTCTACCCGACCGACGGTAGCGTCTTCCCGTTCCTGTACCCGCCCTTCGCCGGATTCGTATTGGGGGCATTGAGCACGCTCGGCCCCGTCGGCATGGTCTTCGTTCTCGTTGCGATCAATGCCGTCGTGCTATTTCTCGCCGTCGAACACAGCGTGCGGACCGCGGCGGGGACGCCGGTCGTCTCCCTCTGGCTGCGCACCGTCCCCGGCGCAGTCTGCCTCTTCTTCATCGCCGACATGTTCACGCTCGGGCAGCCGAACCTCGGGTTGCTCGTGCTGATCCTCGGCGGATTGATGCTGCTGCGGCGCGGGCGCTGGGGATGGGCCGGGACGCTGTTCGCGTTGGCCACGGCGATCAAAGCTTTTCCCGCGCTCGTGCTCGTTTATCTACTCTGGCGCCGCGAGTGGAAGGCGGCCGGGGTCATGGTCATGGTCACCGCGTTTCTGCTCGTCGTCGTGCCGGCCCCGCAGCGCGGCTTCGAGCGCAACCTCGCCGAGTTGAAATTGTGGGCCGGCGGGATGCTATTGAGCGCCGGTGAGAAGGGCGTCGGCCAACGGCCGGAGCAGAGCGTCGGTTGGCGCAACCAATCTCTGCACGGCGTCGGCCAGCGCTTCCTCCGCCCCGCCAATTCCGAGGCGGACGCCTTCGATCCCGCCGTCACGCAATATGTCAACGTGATCGACCTCGGCCCCAAGGGTGCAAACCTGGCGATCGGAGTTTGTTCCGCGCTGCTCGGCTTCGGGTTTATCCTCGTGATGCCGCCGCGAGCGAAGCGGACGCGGGCCACCGATGCCATCGAGTTCTCGCTGCTGCTGCTGCTCATGACCATCGGCACGCCGTACGCCTTCTCGTACTATTTCGTCTGGCTCATCCCCCCGCTCACGGTCTGCGTCCACCGCGGCGGTCGGCTCGGCTGGGGCACCGTCGCGCTCGTGACGATTTTATTCGCGCTGGGCATCCCGTCGGCCACCTCCACGGACCACACGGGTCATGCCCTCGGCAATTTATTCTGGGCCGCCTTCGCGTTGGTCTTGGCACTCGGTGCGATGATGGTACGGGAACGGCGGCGTCACCCGGAATAGACCATTGCCAACGGCCCGCGCTCCTGTGAAACTACACCCGCCCCGGATCACCCTTTCCCGCGAGGTTCTGCGATGCGTCTCCCCCGTTTGCCGCTGGTTCTCTCCGCGCTCTGCCTCTTCGGCGCCCCGGCCCTCCGCGCCGACGACACCAAGGAATTCCTCGACCCCGCCAACTGGGTCGGCAACGCCGACCTCTTCAAGATCGAAGACGGCAAGATCATCGGCGAGACCAAGAAGGACCCCGGCTTCAACACCTTCTACTGCACCAAGGCCAAGTACGGCGACTTCGAGCTGATGTGCAAAGTCACCCTCACCGACGGCGTCGGCAACAGCGGCTTCCAGATCCGCAGCAAGCTGGTGGACGAGAAGAAGTTCGTCGTCCACGGTCCGCAAGTGGACATCGGCAAAGGGTACTGGGGCAGCTTGTACGGCGAGGGCGTCGGCGGCATGATCATGGCTTCCAATGCCGCGACCATCGATAAAATCGTGAAGCCGAAGGAGACCAACGCCTACCACATCATCGCCAAAGGTTCGAAGATCACCGTCAAGATCAACGGCGAGACGATGGTCGACGGGGACTTCCCGAAGACGAAAGACGGCAAAGACTTCCCGGCCGAGGGGATCATCGCCCTGCAAGTGCACACCGGCTACCCGAAGATGAAGATCGAAGTGTCGGACATCCAGTTCACGAAGTCGAAGTAGTATTTCGTAGGGGCACCTCTCGTGGGTGCCCTGATCCGGATGCTCACTGTTATTCCCAAGGGCACCCACGAGGGGTGCCCCTACATTTGCCACTTCTCCCGCACCGCCGGATTCACGACCATCTCCGCGGGCCAAATCTTCTCGACCAGCAATTTGCGAATCCCGACCGCGGCCATGTTCGCCATGTCCAAGCGCGATTGCACATCGACCCCCGCGGTGTGCGCCGTCAGCACGACATTGTCGAGCGTCAGCAACGGCGTTCCCACCGGAGGTTCGTCGCAGAATACGTCCAACCCCGCCGCGGCGATGCGCTTCGACCGCAGGGCCTCGTACAAGTCGGCTTCGCGGACGACTTCGCCGCGCGCCGTGTTGACGAGGTGCGCCGTCGGCTTCATCAACCCGAGCGTCCGCGCGCAAATCAGGTCCCGCGTTTCCGGAGTCGTCGGCACGTGCAAACTCACGATATCGGCCCGTTCGAAAATCTCGTCGTGCGACACCAGCGCGATTCCCTGCTCCTTTGCCCACGCGCCATCGACGTAGGGATCGCAGGCGATCACCGGCATCAGGAAGGCCTTCGCCCGCAGCGCAACGGCTTTACCGGTGCGACCGAGGCCGATGATGCCGAGCAAGCGCCCGCGCAGCGGTAACTGGGCGACCCGCGGCCACGCACCTTCTTTCATCCGGTTGTGTTGCATCGTCAGATTCTTGGCCAGCGCGAGCATCAGCAGCAGCGCGTGCTCGGCCACGGCATCGTGATTGGTGCCGGGGGCGTTGGTCACGGCGACGCCGCAATCGGTGGCGGCTTGGAGGTCGACGCCGTCGTAGCCCACACCGGCGCGGGCGATGACTTTCAACCCCGCGGCGGCGGCTTTCTCGATCACGGCCCGCGTGTACGGTTCCGACCCCGCGAGGCTGGCGACGCAACCGGGGAGTTGCGCGAGCAACTCGGGCACCGTCATCTGCGCGACCCGTGTCGGGTAGATCAATTCGAAATCGGATTCGAGCACGGGGGCGTACGACTGCGGAATCTCCCGCATCGGCGCCGGGGCGATCAGGACTTTGGGAGGCATTCGGTATTCTCCTGCTCCCCCTCTCCGAAGCGGAGAGGGGATGACTCCGGATCGCGGGACTCATTCGAGATCCGCTCGTCTGGCCCCCCCTCTCCGCTTCGGAGAGGGGGTTGGGGGGTGAGGTCTCTTCGATTACGGCTGCGGGACCATCTGCGTGAACGGCGGCACGAACGCTTGCAAACAAACGATCAACCCGACGAGGCACGCCAGGAAGATACTGTGCCAGATGACAGCTTTGAAGATGTCCGCCTCCTTGCCGACTTGGTTCGTGCCCGCCGTGGCGACGCAGATGCTCTGGGCGTCGATCATTTTCCCCATGACCCCGCCGGTGCTGTTGGCGGTGCAGATCAAGACCTCGGCTTGGCCGCGCGTGAGATCGGGCAAGAAGCCGCCCTCGTGGAGTTGACCGGCGGTGATCTTCTGTAAGCTGCCGAAGAGGGCGTTGCTCCCGGCGTCGGTCCCCGTGAGGAAAACGCCGAGCCAGCCGAGCAGCGCTGCGAAGAACGGGTACATGGCCCCGGTCTCCGCGAAGGCGACCCCGAGCGTCGCATCCATCCCCGCATACTTCGTGACGTAGCTCAGACCCAACATGCAGGCGATGGTCGGAATCGGCACCTTCATGTTGTGCATCGTCTTGACGAACACCCGCCAGAGCACGGCGCGCGATGTGCGCAGTACGAGCGCCGAGATCAGCACCGCCACCACGCACGGAGTCCCCGCCGCGGTGAGCCATTTGAACTCGAAGACGGCTTTCTCCAAACGGTCTTTGCCCGTGGCGCCGGGCTTCTGCAAGCGGTCGGCGCGCTCGACTTCCATGTGCAGCGTCGGCACTTCGATGGGGTAGAACGAACTGACGATGCCCAGGTCGATGGGGCCGGGCTTCTCCACTTGTCGGAGCCAACCGATGACGCCGAGGCACAGGGCCATGATGACGAACGGCGACCACGCCTTGATGATGAG
>JAYTBD010000488.1:0-1577 GCA_043737155.1 Fimbriiglobus sp.
AAGAAGTTCGACGATCAGGAGACCGAGATCGAGAAGCGCCAAGCGAAGATCAAGGAACTGACCAAGACCAAAGAGAAGCTGGCGAAAGAATTCAAAGCGATGGTCGAAGCGCTGAATGCGGAGTGACCCGAAGAAAGACTTGGACAGGATTGCAGGATGGACAGGATGACAACCAAGATGGATCTGACTTCTTATAATCCTGTCCATCCTGTAAATCCTGTCCAATTTCGTTTGGGTCCTGGCCTCACGCATTTCTCACGGGTCGCGGTGTAACACGGCGCCCAATCCTGTGTTACCCTTGCACTGCACCGTTCGCGGACCCGTGGGAATTGGCCATGACACTCAAATTGCTCAAAGCGGCCACGTTCGGGTTGGCCGCCTTTTCCGCGATGCTCTGGTTGTCCGACCCGCAACTTGCCCACGCTCAGAAGGGCCTCTTCAAGAACAAGCCGAAGGAACCGGCCAAGCCGATCGAAGATAAGCCGTTGACCCAAGACGAGACCGCCTTCTTCGAGAAGAAGATTCGGCCGATCCTCGTCGAGAAGTGCTACGCGTGCCACACCGCCGAGACGCCGAAGGGACCCAAGGGGAGCTTGATCCTCGACACCAAAGCGGGCATGGCGAAAGGCGGTGATACCGGCCCGGCCGTGGCCGCCGGCAGCGCGAAGAAGAGCCTGATTCTGAAGGCGATGAAGGGGGATGAACTCTCCCAAATGCCGCCCAAGGAAAAGTTGAGCGCGGAGGTAGTCGCTGATTTCGAGAAGTGGATCGCGATGGGGGCACCCGACCCGCGCGCCGGCAAAGCCGGGCCGATGAGCAAACCGATCGACATCGCGAAGGGCAAGGAGCATTGGGCCTTTCAACCGGTGAAGTCGCCGGACGTGCCCAAGCTGAAGGGTCAGCCCGCGAACCCGGTCGATGCGTTCGTCCTGAAGACCCTCACTGACAAAGGCCTGTCAGCGGTGGTCCCCGCCGAGAGGGCGACGCTGCTCCGCCGGATCTATTTCGATCTCATCGGGCTGCCGCCGACGCCCGATCAACTCGATGCGTTCCTGAAGGACATGACTGCGAAGGCCGTTGAGAAGGTGATCGACCAACTCCTCGCTAGCACTCAATTCGGCGAGCGCTGGGGCCGGCACTGGCTCGATGTGGCCCGCTACGCCGAGTCGAGCGGCAAGGAAGTCAACATGGTCTACCCGTTCGCGTGGCGCTACCGCGATTACGTCATCGCCGCATTCAATAAGGATCTGCCGTACGATCGATTCGTGAAGGAGCAACTCGCCGGGGATTTGCTGCCGAGCAGAAACGACGCCGAAAAAGCCGAGCGCCTCGTCGCCACCGGCTATCTGGCCATCGGCGCGAAGAGCCACAACGAGCGCAACGCCCGCCAATTCCAACTCGACTTGGCCGACGAACAAATCGACGCCTTCAGCCAAGGGATGCTCGGCATCACCATCAGCTGCGCCCGCTGTCACGATCACAAGTTCGACCCGATCCCGACGACGGATTACTACGCCATCGCGGGGATCTTCACGAGTACCGAAACGAAGTTCGGAACGGCCCGGTCGATCCAAAGC
>JAYTBD010000489.1:0-4114 GCA_043737155.1 Fimbriiglobus sp.
TGCACTCGGAGGGATTCGAACCCCCAACCCTCGGTTCCGAAGACCGATGCTCTATCCAGTTGAGCTACGAATGCCGACGAGTGCAGTTTACGGGCGGGGGTGCCGGGCTACAAGGCGAACGCTCGCTCAACGCCGAAGCAGGAACTCCTTCGAATTTAACAGCGCCCACGCCACGTCTTCCCAAGCCGCGCGGTGGTTCTCGCCCTCGGCGACCGACTTCAAGAGCGACTGGCTTTCGGCCGCGGTCGGCGGGCGGCACAGCGCCGCGTGGTAGAGCTCGTCGAGGATCGTCGCATCGGAGGTTTTCGCGGCCAGCAGTTTGCCGATGCGGTTGTCCGGCTCGCGCACGAGGGCGTGCAACAAATTCCCGGTCATCATTTGGAAGGCTTGGAGGAGGCCCGGGTCTTCGTTCCGCTCGCACTCGCACGTCAGCAAACGGTCCGGTTTGCCGAACACTTTCAAGAAGCGCATCCCGGACGCTTCCGCGGGCCGGCGGCCCTGCATCGGCGTCGCGGGGACTTCCCCGGCGCGCATGCCGTACGGGTACGCCGGGAATTTCACGGAAGTGTCCATCGCCTTGGCCATCGCGTCGAGCAGTTGTTCGGCCTCCAGCGGCTGGACGAGCGCCCGCGAATAATGGGCATCGTCGGTGCGGTTCGTCTCGTTGGGCGACGCGGACAATTGGTATGTCCGCGAGTTCAGGATGTGTTTTACCAGCGGCATCAGTCGGTAGTCGCCATCGACGAAGACTTTCGCGAGGTGCTCGAGCAGCGCCGGATTCGTGGCCGGGTTGGCGATCTTGAAGTCGTCGAGTGGTTCCACGATGCCCCGGCCGAGCAGATGCGCCCAGATGCGGTTGGTTTGGGCTTTGGCGAAGAACGGGTTGCCCGGTGCCGCGACCCACTCGGCCAGCGCGCCGAGGCGATCCGCCCGGCCGCCGAGATCGGGCGTGGTCGCACCGAGGAACTTGGGTGCGGCGTCGCCGCCGCGCGGGTGCGCGAGTTCACCGCGGGTACTCGCCAGCACGATTTGTTCGCCGATGAACTCGTGCTTGTCGAGGTCGTCGACCTTCTTGTTGTCGAGCACGCGGTAGTCGATGCGGGCGAACAGCGCGGCGAAGCGGTGGTAGTCGTCTTGGGTCCAGCGGTCGAATGGGTGATTGTGGCACTTGGCGCAGCTCACGCGCAACCCGAGGAAAACTTGGGCGACCGATTCGGCGCGCTGGTACGGATCGCGCACGGCCCGCCAGAAGTTCGCGGGGGCCGTGGCGTACGTGCTGCCGCGGGCCGAGAGGATTTCGCGGGCGAAGTCGTTGAGCGGTTTGTCCGCGGCGATCCACGCTTTGATCCAGCGGTGGAAGACCTGCACGCCTTTGCGGTCGAGCGTTTTCTCCTCGTTGCGAAGTAGGTCGGCCCATTTCTGCGACCAATATGATGCGAACTCCGGCCGGGCGAGCAGGGAATCGATCAGCTTCGCACGCTTGTCCGCGGATACATCCGCGAGAAAGGCTCTGCTCTCTTCGGCCGTCGGCACGATGCCGCAGGTGTCGAGGTAGACGCGCCGCAGAAAGACGTTGTCGGCGCTGAGTTCCGATGGACGGATGCGGAGCGGGACCAAGTCGGCGTAAACGAGCGAATCGATGGTGTTGTACTTCGCGAGCTTGCTCAGGTCGGGCACCGGTCGGTCGGGCAGGAACGCGACGCGGACGGGCACTTGCAAATCGAGGTAACGCACGAGCACGACCGCTTCGCCCAGTTGCTCGCGCCGCACTTCGCCGGTCGGCGTGACCCGCACCGTGCCGACGGTGTTGAGTTCGTAGGTCGCCAACCCCGTGACATCGCGGGTCGTGCCGTCGTCGAACGTCGCCAGCGCCGAAAGTTGCACCCGGTCGTTCGGTTCGATCAAAATGTGCGAAGTCCCGTTGAGCGCGAGTTTCGTCGGCTTCGGTGTCACCGCGGTGTCAGCGACCCCGCCAGATGCAATCCATTCTTTCAAAATCGCATGGTCGCGGCTGCCGACCGAGAAGCGGATGCCCCCTTCGTGCGGCACGGCGCCGGTCGCCTTCTTCAGCATCAGACTGGCCGTGGGATCGTGCGGATCGATCCGACGGCCGAGCATTCCACGCGTCAATGTGGTCCGATCCAGTTCCGCGTCTTCGCCGCGCAGCGATAGTTTCAATCCGCCTTTGCCATTGAGGTTGCCGTGGCAGGCGCCCGCATTGCAACCGGAGCGCGACAAAACCGCCATGACATCGTTCTGGAACGACACCGGCCGCTCGGCGGCGGCAATGGGCGAAGCGACGGCGAGCAACAGAAGCGGAACCCAGCGCATGGGGAACCCGAACGAGGGGAGTTTGGAAGTGGTGTGATTGTACCCGAACAGGATCCGATGCGATAGGGTTGGAAATGGAAAGAGCCGGCGGATATCTCCGCCGGCTCTTTCGGATGGGTGGAATTAGTCTTTCGGTTTGCAACTCCCCTTGGTACCCGGCTTTTTGCCCGGGGTCGGCTCGTATCCCTCCCAACAGCGGCTTTCCTTCTTGGACTTCGCGGGGGCTTTCTTCGACTTCGCTTTTTTCGTAGCGGCCATGATATGCTCCGGTTGAACTTGGGAATGGTTGAACTACTTCTCTTTCGTTTTCTTGTAGCGCTCGAGCAGTCGCGAACCCTTTTCCGCGAGTTTCTTGGCGGCGGCCGGCGTCTTCGGCACCGGTTCGCCCCACGCCCGCGCTTGGAGCGCCAATCGGGTTGGCTGGCCGTCTTCGTCCACGAGCGGACCGCTCAAGGTCGCATAGTGCCGGCGCAGGAACGAACCTTTGCGCTTCATCTTCTCGGGGGTATCGGCGGCTCCGAGTACACCCGGTTTGAGGTTCGACCCATCCTTCTCGTTGAAGGCTTTGCGCCCGGCGGCGGTGAGACCGCCCTTCGGATCTTTGGTTGGCGATTTCTTGACGGCCATGGCGGATGACTCCGGTGCTTAGGGCGAGTATAGAGTTCGCAAAGGGTGTGCCAGAGGAGCCGGGCAAATAGTCTTTGCATGCGCGAAAGAGCGACCAGAAGTTGGCGTTACGCAAAGCTCCGGCATCAGTAGTGAGAATCCCCACGCCACGCCTTCAACATCACCCAAGCATTCGCCAAGCCTAACACCCACTGCGTCGTGCTGATCCACAAATAGGTGACGTGCCATCGGTAGAACTCCTTCGGCCGCTCCACGGTCTGCTCGACCGGGTCGAGGAACGAATCGAGCACCGGGTGCAGGGCGAAGAGCGCGATCAGCATTGCCGCCGAAAGCGAACTCAGCGCCACCCTCCAGCGCCACCTCGGCATGCCGCGTTCGGCGATCAATGTCCACGCCATCAACAGGTGAAACACCGCACCCAAGACATTCAACGAGCGGGTGACTTCCCGCGTCACGAATCCCTGGATGGCCGGCGAACCGACGATATCCGTGGCCGTGGGTATCACGACCGCCGCGTAGAAAACGAAGCCGCCTTGCCAGATGACCCAGGCTTGAAAGAGCAGGAATCGGCGCCAGTTGGCAAACATGCGAATTCCGCGCGGGCCCGTTCGTCTATAAACTATATGGCCCGGTTCCTCCGCCGGGTGCCGCATTCCCTTTTGGTACGAGATTGCACCGATGCGCAAACTGATCGCCGCGTTTCTGATGGCCGCGGGCTTCGCTTCGATCTCGGCGTGCTCCGCCGAGGAGCCGAAACCGACCGCCCCGAAAGATCCGCCCGCCGCGCCCGCCAAAGCCGCCCTCGGCATCGGCGATAAAGCCCCGCCGTTGAAAGTGACCAAGTGGGTCCAAGGCGAAGAGGTCAAAGACTTCGCCGCGGGCAAAGTCTACGTCGTCGAGTTCTGGGCCACCTGGTGCGGGCCGTGCATCAATGCGATGCCCCACCTCGTCGAACTCCAGAAGGAGTTCGAGAAGGACATCGTCGTCATCGGCATGACGAGCAAGGACCAGAACGGCAACAACAAGGAATCGGTCGAGAAGTTCCTCGAGAAGAACAAAGCGAAGTTCACCTACCGCTTCGCCTTCAGCGAAGACCGCGAGACCGATAAAGCCTACATGGAAGCCGCCAAGCAAGACGGTATCCCGTGCTCGTTCG
>JAYTBD010000490.1:0-4112 GCA_043737155.1 Fimbriiglobus sp.
GCTGAGCTTGTCCAACTTCCGGATCACCATCGGCACCTTCTTGCGGACCACGTCGGCGGTGACGGTGTGGTGGCCCTTGCGGTCCATTTCCGGGAGGTCGTACATCACGTCGAGCATGATCTCCTCGACGATCGAGCGCAAGCCGCGGGCACCGGTGTCCCGCTTCTTGGCGAGGCGGGCAATTTCGCGGAGGGCGTCCGGCTCGAAAACGAGTTCGGCCCCTTCCATGTCGAAGAGCTTCTGGTACTGGCGGACCAGCGCGTTCTTCGGCTCCGTGAGGATCCGCACGAGTGCTTCTTCGTCCAACGGATCGAGCGGCGCGACCACGGGCAAGCGGCCGATGAACTCGGGGATCAGTCCGAAAGTCACGAGATCTTCGGCCGTGACTTGGGCCAGTAGTTCGCCGAGTGCCCGGTCGCCGCGATCTTCGGCGATGCTGCCGAAGCCGATCGACTTGCGGCCGATCCGCTTCTTGATCACGTCGTCGAGGCCGACGAATGTGCCGCCGACGATGAAGAGGATGTTGGTCGTGTCGAGCTGGATATATTGCTGCTCGGGATGCTTGCGGCCCCCCTGCGGCGGCACGTTCGATACGGTCCCTTCCAAAATCTTAAGTAGCGATTGCTGGACGCCTTCGCCCGAGACGTCGCGCGTGATACTGACGTTGTTCCCGGACTTGGCGATCTTGTCGATTTCGTCGATGTAGATGATGCCGCGCTGGGCCGCTTCGATGTCGAAGTCGGCGGCGTGCAGCAGCTTGAGCAAGAGGTTCTCGACGTCTTCGCCGACGTAGCCGGCTTCGGTCAAGGTCGTGGCATCGCCGATCGCGAAGGGGACATCCAACACCTTGGCGAGCGTGCGGGCGAGCAGCGTTTTGCCGCTCCCGGTCGGACCGACGAGCAGGATATTGCTCTTTTCGATCTCGACTTCGCCGCGGTTCGCATCGACGTGGCTCAGGCGCTTGTAATGGTTGTGCACGGCGACGGAAAGCACCCGTTTGGCGCGCTGTTGGCCGATGACGTATTGATCGAGCTTTTCCTTGATACTCCGGGGGGACGGCGTGTTGGAAGCCGCCGAGCTTTTGCCCGGCCCGCCGCGGCGTTTGCGCTCCTGCTCGATGATCGACTGGCAAAGGTCGATGCATTCGCCGCAGATGTAGACATCGCCCGGCCCTTCGACCAGCGGTCCGACGTCGCGGTGACTCCGCCGGCAGAAGGAACAAAAGGCGTTGCGGTTTCGACCCGCCGCGCCGGGGGGTTTCCGGCCCCCACCGTCGCCCGAACTGCGCTCCGCCATTGCGACCCCGAATTGAGTTTGAGAAGGAGTGAGGACGTTTGTGAGAATCGGTCGAAGCACCGCCGCCAACTATAGCTTCACACTATTTGCCCGCGCCCCTGAAATCGCTAGTGAATTCGTGCACTCCATGATTCGTCCGCCGGTAATGTCGGTTCTCGCGTCGGAATCGGTTCCGGAGACCGTGGCATCGGGGCTAAGGCGTCGGATCGGGCGGTTTAGCCGGTGGAACCGATTCCGGCGGATCGGGGGATGGTTCCACCACAGGAATCGGCACCGGCAGGCCGACTTCCTTGCGCATCTGCGTCGAGACCTTCCCGCGGATGCGTTTGTATTCCGTTTCAGTGATCTCGCCGTTCTCAAAAAGCTCGCGGAAGTGCGTCAGCGATTCGGTGGACTCTGCGGCTCCGCGCTGTTGTTGTTTACGCCAACGGTCGAGGTACCAAATCACGACCGCGCCCCCGAGGAGCGCGGCGATGAGCGAGACGGTCCCGACGAGGAACTCGGTGCTGTCGAGCAAATTGGTGGTGGCAGCGAAAGCCGGCGACATCGAGGCCCTCCTGGCCCCCGGCGGTATGGGGGAGACGAGGTCGTTCGACTCTCGCGTTCCGGGTCATTATAACTACGGCGCCGCAGGGGTCGAACGAATAGCGGGGAAACTGGAGCGAAAATACGAACTTGTTAGGAATGAGTTCGGCCGTGCGCCGCTTGCACCGCCTCCGCCGTGAAAGCCGGAGGGGATCGTCACGAGTCGAGCAAGCCGCGCGAAGTGCCATAGTGTTGAACAGCATGGCAACCGATGAAGACGGAGTGCTTGTGATTCGTTAGCCGGACGCCCCAGCGACGTCGTCCAGTCGCGCAAGGCGGAATGCGATCGGCACCGACATTCGCTTCACCGTCGCTGGCGCGTCCGGCTAACGAATCAGATGCAGCCCTCCTCCGAAACCGCCGCGACTCGTGGCTCCGCTTGACGGGACACCCCGGCGACTTAGAATGCCGCTGTGACCAGGACGGTCGCACCCACACTCCGCAAGGGCCCTTTTTCCCCGCAGGCCTCACTCCGACCGCGCACCCGAACGATTCCGGTGACCCGTGCCCCGCATCTCGGTGGATCTGAAAAAACAGGTGAAGGCCGCCAACGACATCTACGATGTCGTATCGACGTACATCCCCGTCACCCACGTTGGCAAGGCGCTCAAAGCCGTCTGCCCCTTCCACAACGACACCCGCCCGTCGCTGCAAATCGACCGCCAATACCAAAACTTCCGCTGCTGGTCCTGCGACGCCAAAGGGGATGTGTTCGACTTCGTGATGAAGTTCGAAAAGGTTGAATTCGGCGAGTGCCTGCGGATGCTCGCGGACAAAGCCGGGATCAAGCTCGAAACCCAAGCCAGCCCCGAGGACGAAGTCCGCAGCCGCTTACTCCGGGCCATGAAATGGGCCGAGGAAAAGTACCGGACTTGCCTGATCGACGAATCGGAGGCGGCGAACGCCCGCGTTTACTTGGGCGAACGCAAACTCGCCGGAACCTCGGTCCGCCAATTCGGATTGGGCTTCGCGCCGGTCAATGGGGATTGGCTGGTCCAATCCGCATTGCGTGAGGGTTTGCCGACGGATGTGTTGGTCGAAATCGGCCTGCTCGGCGTGCGGGAAGAGAACCGCGGCCATTACGACCGCTTCCGCGATCGGGTCATGTTCCCGATCCGCGATGTGCGCGGGCAGACTGTCGGTTTCGGCGGCCGCATCCTCCCCGATTCACCGCTCGCAGCCCGCGCCCCGAAGTATTACAACTCCGCCGAAACGCCCCTCTTCAAGAAGAGCGAACTCATTTACGGGCTGGACCTCGCCCGCCACGCGGGTGCCACCGCCGGGTATCTGGCCGTCGTCGAAGGCTACACCGACGTGATGATGGCCCACCAGTGCGGCGTGACCCAAGTGGTCGCCACCATGGGCACGGCCCTCACATCGATCCACGTCGGCCAACTCCGCCGCTATGTGCCGAAAGTGATCATCGTCTACGACGCCGACGCCGGCGGGATGGGCGGCGTCGACCGGGCGTTGGAACTTTTCGTCAGCCAAGATGTTGAACTTGCGGTGGCGTCGTTGCCCGACGGACTCGACCCGTGCGACCTGCTCATCAGCCCCGGCGGGGTCGACCTATTCCGCCACGCCCTCGCAACCGCCCAGGACGCGCTCGAATTCAAGCTGAACATCCTGCTGAGCAAGGAAAATAGCCAGACGGTGGAGGGAACCACGCGCGTGGTCGACGCCATCCTGAGTATGATGGCATTGGCCCCCTCGATGCCCAGCCAGGCCGGGGCCGTGCGGCAAGAACTCATCGTGTCCCGACTCGCCCACCGACTCGGCTTGCGGCAGGAAACGGTTTGGGCCAGACTGTCGGAATTGAAGGCCGAGCGCCGGCGGAACGAGCAGCGCCCGGGCGAACTCATTCCGGTTCCGACGGCCAAAGCGAGCCCCGCCTCGGCCATCGAACGGCAGTTGTTGGAAGTCCTGTTGGCGGAGCCGCCGCTGGTGTCCTTGGCGGTGGCGAGTATTCCGCCCGAGGAGTTGAAGCATTCGGGCCTTCGCCGGATGCTCACGGATTTGTATGCTTTGCACCAAGACGGGCACTCCGCCGACTTGGACGGGTTACGGGTCCGCCTGATGGACCGGCCCGATTTGGCCGAGGCGGCGATGAAGTTGGAATTCGTCGGTCGCCAGATGAACGACCGCCCCGAGTGGCTCGGGAAGATCGTGAAGAAGTTCGCTTCGCAAGGAATGGATTCCGAGCAGAAGGCCGTCCAGACGCAACTGGCGGC
>JAYTBD010000491.1:0-1574 GCA_043737155.1 Fimbriiglobus sp.
TTGGAGAAATCGGGCTCGGCCGCGTTCCAAGATTTATCCCGGGCCCGCGAGGTCGTCCGCATCGCATTCGGCGAATTGCTGGTCGGCTACCGGGATCACCACGTCGATCTGTTGGCGCATCAGCCCGACATCGCCCTGTTCACCGCTTTCTTCATGGCTCGCTGCTGCGAGTCGGTACTGCCCGAACTCGCGACGGGCACTTCACCCCTGAGCATCGTCCCCAATTGCTTGCTCGCACTCAACGACTTCGTCGGTTACCGGCCCATCGCCATTCTCGAAACCCGACCGCAGACCGACTTCTATCCGCACGAGAAAGTCTCGGCGATCCCGCTCTACTTCCGCGGCGTCGGCGTCGCCCCGGGGCCGTATTCCGAAGTCGTGCGAGCCGCGTTGGAGTTGCTGAACAGCACCGAAAAAGATCTTCTCGAAGAAGCGTGTCTCGATCCCGAGCGGCTCGATGTACTCGCCATCGATCCGCGCGCGACCGACCATTTTCACCCCGTGACCAAGCGGCCCAACGTACTCTTCGGCGAATGGGATCCGCACAGAATCGACGGTCGCGGGTACTACCGCCGCTTCGTGATTCGCCAAGGGACGCTCGACGCCCTCGTGCATTGGGCGACCCACGGCCGCGCGAATTCGATCGATCCGGAGCGGTTGATCGAAGCGTCCGCCGTGCTCGCGGGCACCATCTTAATGGGCGCCGGCATCTCCGGGACCGGGCCGACGCATTACGATTCGACGGTGACGCTGACGGGACTCGTCGGCAAGATCGCCCGCTTCCGCGACAAGTTCTACCAGAAGCTGCTCGACGGCTTGCCGGGTAAGCACGGCGAGAAACTCCGCGCCGAATCCGCGAAGCTGCGACAACCCTTCGGCAGCGTTCGACAATCGTTGAATCAAGCCATCGCCGGCGAGCGGGCCCTGCACCTACAAGAGCGCCGGCTGGCCATCTTCTTCGCGGCGATGGGTTATCCGAGTGCCGCCCGCAAACGAGCCGCCGCGATCCCGGCCGCGACCACCCGACTGATGGCCGAGATCCGCATTCGCCAGACGATGGCGCAATTCGCCGTGCGCGCGGGCGAGTTGACCAACGTCCCGCTTTTGTTGGAAGAAGCCGAAGAATTGTTGAAGCGCGGCATCGATTGCGGGGCGTTCGTCGATCCGTGGAACATCCTCGGTTACCAAGGATTATTTCCGACCTTCGCCGACCGCGGGGATACGGTCCGCGATCCGCGCGCCGAGGAATTGATCCTGAATGTCGGCAGGCAATTCGACGGGTACGCGGCCGCTCTCGCGGCGGCGTCGGCCGCGCAGCAGGATCGCTTGGCCCAGCAACTCCGGCAGGGGATGGCGAATCTCGCCGAGTGGTGGGATCAATTCGCCACGCCGACGGTCAACGATTTGCCCAAGGTGTACGGGGGCGAGCGCGCCGAAGCCGCGGAGCACGTCGCCCAAGCGCTGAGTCTGTGGAAGGCGGGCGGGGCGACCGATCCGTCGTTCTGGCGCAAGCACCGCGAAGGCTTCCGCACCCCGTCGGCTTACGCCCAAGTCATCGAGGCGTTGCTGGAACA
>JAYTBD010000492.1:0-4110 GCA_043737155.1 Fimbriiglobus sp.
GAACACCGACAGGATCGCCACGACCCCTTCGCGTATATCATCGGCGGTGATCTTTAATCCCTTCACCTTCACGTCGTGCGTTTCGATGTAGTTGTTCACCGCCTTGCGGAGGGCGGATTTGAAGCCGTTTTCGTGCGTCCCGCCGTTGGGCGTGCGGATGCCATTGACATACGAACGCAGCGTTTCGTCGGTCGATTGCGTCCACTGAAGCGCGATCTCCATGCGGTCGTCGCCCTCGCGCTTGGCGTGGAACGCGACTTCGGTCACGGGGAATTTTTGATCGTCCTTGACGAGCTTCGAAAGAAAATCGGGGATGCCGCCGGGGTGGGAGAGATCGACCGATTCGCCGGTGATTTCATTCTTGAACGTGATGCTCAGCCCGGCGTGGATGTACGAAATATCTTCGAGGCGGTGGTGGATGGTATCGGCGTCGAAGCGCGTCGTTTTGAAGATGGTATCGTCGGGGTGGAACGTGATGATCGTCCCGTGGCCGCGGAAGGGACCGACCTTCTCGAGCTTCGTCTGCGGGATGCCTTTGGAGAAGGTCATCTGGTATTCGAAGCCATCGCGGCGGACGTTGGCGACGAGCTTCTTCGAGAGCGCATTGACGACCGATGCGCCGACGCCGTGCAGACCACCGGAGTAGAAATAGTTGCTCTCTTTGTTGTTGAACTTCCCCCCGGCGTGCAGCTTCGTGAGCACGAGTTCGAGGCCGCTGATCTTGTATTTGGGGTGCGTATCGACGGGGATTCCCCGACCGTTGTCCTGCACGGTGATGGCGTCGCCCGACTTGTGCAGCACCACGAGGATGTGGTCGGCGTACCCGTTGAGGTATTCGTCGATGGAATTGTCGACGATCTCCCAGACGAGGTGGTGCAACCCCTTGGCGTCGACGCCGCCGATGTACATGGCGGGCCGGACGCGCACCGGTTCGAGCCCTTCGAGGGCTATGATTTCATCGGTGGTGTACTTGGACGGCTTCTGCGGTGTCGTGCTCATCTGGTCGGGCGATTCCTGTCGGGTGTCAACGGGGTGTCACTGGTAGTATTTCTTGCTCAGGATTTCGCCGGTGTTGGCGTCGATGACGTAGTGCGGTCCGCCGCCGACGACGCGCGATCCGTTGCGCTGCCTGATTTCGTAGTTGACATGCCAACCGTCTTTTTCGAGGAAGATTTCGATTTCGTAATGGTGGAGCCGCTCGTAGGCGAGGAGTCCATCCGCGTGGCAGATGGCGAGCGCTTCGTGGACTTCGACGGTCGGCAAAGGCGCGGATCTGGCCTCATCGTACGACTCATATCGGGTACCCGGCCGGACCGTAACATCCGCCGACACGTCTTTCAGGGCCGATGACATAAGTATGATCCTCGTGAATCGTGAAAAAGGGTATGCCGGCACCGTCGGCCAACTTGTGGTCGGCGCGACTCGGGTCAGGCATAAATCCGATCGCCGCCGAATTCGGATGCGTGTGAAAGATGCCTATCAAATAGCAATCCCGAACCGTCGGCGGATAGGAAAGATCGATTTCGCTCCTGTGCCCGGGTCGTGTTCGCCGGATTGCAATCGTCCGTGTTGTTGGATTGTAATAGATGAAACCACCCTCTTCGTGCCTCATTTGCGGATCGTCGGCGAACGAGTCGGCCCAGGCCGCCGCGAACGCTTGTTGCACAGTTGCGTCGGCCAATAATTCAGTCGCACTCGGTGCTTCAATCACGGCACCTCATCCCAATTCACGAGTGCGATCGACGGCGGCACCACCCGTACGAAATTCGTCCGCGCCCCCGGCTTCGCCCCTTTGCCGCCGCGGCCGACGATGGGGTACGCCCCGGTGCCGAATTCCTGAGTCTTGCCGTTCTCGGTTTCCACGGTCAACTTGTCGAACCGGCTCGACGAAGTCAGCGTCCCGCCGATGACCGCATCCCCTTCGTCGAGCTTGATGCCGACCACACCTTTGCCGACGCCCGTCAAGATGTTCGCGTCCTCGATCGCGATGTGGGTGACGCGTCCCCGCTTCGTGGCCAGCATCAAACCGATCTCTCCGCGGACGAGTTGGACGAAGACGGCTTTGTCGCCCGCTTCCAACTTCACGAAGCGCCGGCCCACTTTGGTCGATTCGATGCGGTACGAAGTCAACGGAACGCGGAGCACGTTCCCGAAGGCGGTGGCGACGATCAGAAACAGCCCGTTGGGATCCGCCGTCAGACTCTTCGAGACGACGTCGGCCGGGGTGAAGCGCGGATCGGTGCTCAGCGCCGCGAAGACCTTCACCTGATCGGGTAAGCGGAAGAATTTGAGGAGCGGATCGCCGAAGCCCGATGTGGCGGGGACTTCGTTGATCCGACCGGTGTAGGCGATGCCATCGTCGGCGAAGAAGACCACCGTGTCGAGCGTACTGCCGGGGACGACGGCGATGACCTCGTCCCCTTCGCGGACGCGCGTGCTCTCGACCGACGCGAGCCGGCCGACGCGTTTGATCCAGCCATCGCGCGTTAACACGACGTTGGTGTTCTCGCGGACGATATACGCTTCCTCGCTGAATTCCAAAACGTCCTCATCCGCCGCCATGCGCGTTTTGCGGCGGACGACGAACGGCGCTTGCAATAGGGTTTCGATCTCCTCGCGCACGATGCTCCACAGTTTCTTCTCGGACTTCAGAATCGCTTCGAGCCGCTTGGCTTCTTTGGTTTTTTCGTCGAGCTCGTCGATGATCTTTTGGATTTCGAGCTGGGCGATTTTGTAGAGCTGCGAATCGAGGATCGCCGTCGCCTGCTCGTCGTCGAGGGCGAACTCCTTCATCAGTTTCTCGGCCGCGTCGGCTTTGCCCAAACTGCCGCGGATGATGCGGATCGCTCGGTCGAGACCGTCGAAAATCTTGGCGAAGCCTTCGAGGATATGGATGCGCCGGCGCAGCGCGCGGAGGTGGTAATCGAAGCGCCGGCGGAGGGTGACCAATCGGAAATCGAGGAAGTAACGCAGCATCTCCTTGAGGCTGAGTTTGTCCTTCGGCACCACCGTCTTGCCGTCCAGCGAGGGGACGACGGCGGTCATGTTGTACGACACCGACGACTGCAACTTCGTGTGCTTGAACAAGTACGCCATGATCAAATTCGGGTCGGTCCCCGGCTTGATGTCGAGGACGATGCGCAAACCTTCCTTGTCGTTCGTCTCGTTGCTCAGCCCCGTGAGTTGGGGCACCTTCTTATCTTCGATGATCGCGCCGATGTGCAATTCGAGCTTGCCCTTATCCACGCCGTAGGGGATCGAAGTCACGACGATCTGCCGCGCGCCTTTGGCCAGATCTTCGAGACGCCACTCCCCTTGGACCTTCAAGCTGCCAACGCCATCCTCGTAGATTTTGCGAAGCGCCGTTTTGTCGGTGAGGATCTTGCCACCGAGCGGGAAGTCGGGGCCTTTGACCCGTTCGAGCAGTTGCGGGATCGTCGCGTCCGCATTGTCGATGAGCATCAAACACGCTTTGAGCACTTCGCCCAAGTTGTGCGGGGGGATGTTCGTCGCCATGCCGACGGCGATGCCCGATGTGCCGTTGACCAGCAAATTCGGGAACTGCGCGGGGAGAACGACCGGCTCTTTCCGATTGCCGGCGTAGTTGTCCCGCATGTCGACCGTGTCCTGGTCGAGTTCGCTCAGCAGCGACTCCGCGGCCTTCGACAGCTTGGCTTCGGTGTAGCGGTACGCGGCGGGCGGGTCGCCGTCGACGGAGCCGAAGTTGCCTTCGCCGTGGACCAACGGCAACCGCATGATCCATTCTTGCGAGAGCCGGACGAGCGCTTCGTAGATGGAACTATCGCCGTGCGGGTGGTAGCGTCCCATCACGTCGCCGACGATTTGGGCGCACTTCGCGGCTTTGCGGTCGAAGGTCAAATTGGAGTCGTGGTACATCGTGTACAGGATGCGCCGCTGCACCGGTTTCAGGCCATCGCGGATGTCCGGGAGCGCCCGCCCGGTGACCACCGAGACGGCGTAGCGCAAGAATCGGCTCCGCGCCTCGGCGGCGATCGATACCGTCTGAACTGTCTCCGCCATTCCGTCGAACCCCACAAACCCGTTCGGATTCGATGTACGGTACCGAATCCGGCGGCGAATGGCAGGTTA
>JAYTBD010000493.1:0-1574 GCA_043737155.1 Fimbriiglobus sp.
GCGAGTATTGTATGGCTGACAAGCCCGATTGCACGCTTGCGAAATCCTCCGCCGTACGACATACTTCTTCTTCCCGCCGAGATCCTCTTCTCTCTCCTCCGTCCCCGGAGCCGTCCGATGCCGACGATCACCCCCGTGGGTTGCGCCGATTTTCAAAACGTACTGCGGACGAACCGGCGAGGCTTTTTGAAGGCGGGCGTCCTCGGCGCCGCCGGTCTGGGCCTGCCGGAATTGCTCCGGAGCGATGCGCGCGGCGTGCAGGCTCCCACCGGGGACCGCTTGAAGTCGGTCATTATTTTGTGGATGCGCGGTGGGCCGAGCCACATCGACATGT
The DNA here is from genome assembly GCA_043737155.1 of Fimbriiglobus sp. GTDB lineage: Bacteria > Planctomycetota > Planctomycetia > Gemmatales > Gemmataceae > JALHQU01. Next base: position 335 of record JAYTBD010000493.1, read on the forward strand.
GGGATCCGAAGCCCGAGGCCCCCGCCGAGTTCCGCGGCGAATTCGGGACGAAGTCCACCGCTGTGCCGGGGATTGTTTTGACCGACTTGCTGCCGGAAACCGGCAAGATCATGAAGAAGTGGAGCATCATCCGCAGCCTGCACCACGACGATGCGGGGCACAGCACGGGCGACCAAATCTGCTTCACCGGGTACAACCCCGGCGCGAACCCGGCCGAGAACAGCCATCCGAGCATCGGCAGCATCGTGTCGAAGCAGATCGGACATCAGAATTCGAAGCTGCCGGCGTACGTGGTCATTCCCCGCGAGTTGCCGGGCACGGGCTCTGCATATTTGGGGGTCGCGCACAAGCCGTTCGAGACCGTCGCCGATCCCGCGAACACCGGCCCGTTCAAGTTGCCGAATTTCGAGCGACCCGTCGGAGTCTCCGTCGACCAGATCGGCGACCGGCGGTCGCTGCTCAAGGATTTCGACACGCTCCGCCGCGACATGGACAACTCCGGCCAATTCACGGCGATGGATCGGTTCCAACAACGTGCGTGGGACATCCTCACGTCGAATGCGGCCCGCGACGCCTTCGACCTCGACAAGGAACCGATGGACCTGCGCGACAAGTACGGCTTCGGCGCCGCCTACGACCCCAAAGCGAGCAACCGGTGCGGATGTCCGAGTTGGGCTCAACGAATGCTGTTGGCCCGCCGCTTGGTCGAAGCCGGCGTACGGTTGGTCACCGTCGACCTCCGCTGGTGGGACACGCACGTCAAGGGCTTCGAATCCCTGCGCGACGGATTTCTGCCGCGCTGGGACAAAGCTTATACCGCGCTCATCAACGACCTCGACGAGCGCGGTTTGTTGAAATCCACGATGGTGCTGGCGTGGGGCGAATTCGGCCGGACGCCGAAGGTGAACAACGACGCCGGGCGCGATCATTACCCAAACGTCTTCAGCGCGGCGCTGGCGGGCGGTCCGATCATCGGTGGCCGCGCCGTGGGCGAATCGGATGCGAAAGGGGCATTTCCGAAGTCGCTGCCGCGAACCCCGCAAGATGTGCTGGCGACCGTGTACAAGCATTTAAATGTGGATACCGAAGCGAGCTACCTCAACAACGGCCGACCCATTGCGGTATTGCCCAGCGGCAAGCCGATTGCGGAACTGTGCTGAATCACGCCAGGATCCAATCCACTGAGACGCTCCAGCCGGGAGCCGCGGGGAGTGCGTCGGCGACTTGGCCCGCGGCGAAT
>JAYTBD010000494.1:0-1573 GCA_043737155.1 Fimbriiglobus sp.
CGGCGCCGAAAGACAAGGCGTTGTCACTGGGCTCGATCCACTACCGCCCGCAGGGCACGGCGCCGATTTTCAACGGCAAGGATCTGAAGGGTTGGACGAAGTTCGTGGGCGACGAGGGCAAGGGGCAATCCGAATTCACCGTGACCGACGAGAAGGAATTGAAGGTCACCAACGGCCCTGGCGACCTGCGTACCGAAGGCAAGTACGCGGACTTCGTGTTGCAGTTTGAGTGCAAGACCAACGGCGCCGCGCTCAACAGCGGGATCTTCTTCCGCTGCATCGCGGGCGAATATCAAAACGGCTACGAGTGCCAAATCCAGAACGCTTTCAAAGACGGCGACCGCACGAAGCCCGCCGACTTCGGCACCGGCGCCGTCTACCGCCGCATCGCGGCCCGCAAGGTCGTGTCGAATGACAAGGAGTGGTTCAACGTCACGCTCATGGCGCGGGGGCCGAACATCGCGACGTGGGTCAACGGCTATCCGGTCGTGAGTTGGGTCGACGAGCGCGAGAAAAACGACAATCCCCGCAAGGGTCTGCGGACCGATGCGGGACACCTGAGCATTCAAGGGCACGACAAGACGACCGACATCCTGTTCCGCAATTTGCGCATCGCCGAGTGGAAGTGAGCGGGCGTGTCTATTGTGGCGGCAAGTTTCCCAACTTGCCGTGAAAGGAATCGGCGGCGAGTCGGATAGTCGACAAAAGGTGCCCTTGATCCCGGAGGGATCGCAGAGATTAGCCGGTGCGTCGAGCGCAGCGAAGACCACCGGAAAGAATCGGAAATGGCCCCGACCCCGGAGGGGTCGCAGATGTGTACTGCGGCAATCTGCGACCCTTCCGGGGTCGGAGCACCCACATTGCATTCCGGTGGTCTGCGACCACCGGCTAATCTCTGCGATCCCTCCGGGATCCAAAACAATGCGTTCAAAAACTCGCCGCCCCGCCTACCGCCCCTCCACTTTCCCGATCGTCACCTTCGGCTGCGCCCCAAGCACATTCAGCACCGGTAGCAGCGGTGTAAAGCCGCGTTCGCCGTCCCAGTGTGAGTCGGTGATTTTCAAATGCCCCGGGCCGATCGAACCTTGGCCGAGGGTCGCATCGAGGCCGAGCCATTGGCCGTCGATCCAAACCTCGAACCACATGTGGTAAGCCAGGGTCGGTTTCTCCCCCGCCTTCGCGGCGACGTAAACGACGCCGAGGGCCGTCTTCGACGGGATGCCGAGCGAGCGCACCATCCCCGCGGCGAGCATCGAAAACTCGGAGCAGTCGCCGCTGAGGCTCTTGGCCACGCTCAAGCACGGCGCCATCGCCTGGCTGAACTCGGCGCCTTTCATATTGCCGTTGACCCAGGTCTCCACGGCCCGGGCTTTCTGCCAGTCGTCCGCATCGCGCGGCAGACCGCGGATCGCGGCTTTGGCGTGCCCCTTCACGACGTCGTTGTCCCAGTCGAGAAAGTAGCTGGTGCCGGTGAACTCTTTGCCCGGCTCCATCGGTGCGACCTTGGGCTTGCTCGGCCGACGCACCGCGGTCACCGCCAAGTCGAACGTCCGCAACTTCGGATCGGCGTCCT
>JAYTBD010000495.1:0-4107 GCA_043737155.1 Fimbriiglobus sp.
CATGCTCGAGGAAGCCTGGGAAGACGCCATGACCGGCTTCAGCCCCAAGTTCCCGAGACTCCTGGCGAAACTCGATGGCAAACTCGCCGAGCTGCCCATCGCCGTGGGGGTCAAGTAGCCATGCCGGGATGTTCCTCCAGATCCGTCCGCTGAATCCGATGAGCTTGCGTCTTGTTTCGCCCCGGACGGCCGTCTAGAATTCGGTTGCCTCTGCGGTGTTCGTGACGAGCGTTTGTCTTTTGGTGAACCTACAAAAACCGTCTGAGTGGCCTTCTCAAAACACCCGCGGCCTGCAAGCCCATCCCGACTCGCGAGAGCCGGATTGTAGTGGGATCCAGCAATCGGGTGTGAGGTCACCTCTTCAATGGCGGGTTCCCGAAGGTTGTCTCGGACGGCACAGGTGGAGGTATTTTTTTATTTTGTGGAACGTTTCTTCTCCGGAGATTCACACTCGCCCTAGTTCGCGCCCCCGCAACGCTTTCCGTCGTTGCATCGATCCCGGAGCCGTGTTAATTTTTTGCAACTACAACACTTGACGATCCAGAATGAAGACAGCCGGTTGATCTCAAAATGCATGATTTTTAGGCACAATCGTCACGATTGGACTGACAGCGACTTGTCGGCGACTTGTCGGTAAGTTGTCCTTGCATGATTTTGAGTGATCGCTAATCTATGGCCGAGCGAGCAATCCAAATCGTGAACGCATCGGAGCCAATGGGATGACGGAACCGATCCACCAAGATCGTCACGACGACATGTCTTCTCGTTTCATCCGCACCACCGAGCCGCTCTGCCGGGGCGTTCTGTTCTGGCTTTCCCGTTGCACCACCCTTCAGAAATAACCGACCACCGCAGGATCGGGCAGTCTGTCTGATCGCTGCGGCCTGAACCACCACGGTCACTGGCCGACTCGGACTCACGCTGCGCAAGACGTGCGGCACGCAAGGATGCTCAACCCATCCATCGGCAACGCTTTCGCCGATCGGTCGGGATGAGTTCGAGTCAATCGTGCCAGTCGTGGGGCCGAGGCAGGGATGCCACCGGCCGGCCGGCCCGCTTCATGGATGGAGCGGGTCGGTCTTTTTTATGCGCCGTCGCGTTCGGCCATTCGTTTCCGTTCACCCGATCTCCTATCCTAATGATTGCTGCCGTACTGCGGTTTTTGAACTTCGAGCGATGCTGCCATGACCAAGGATTTTCTCACTCTGGCCCGCGAACGCGTTTTGATTCTCGACGGCGGCATGGGAACCAGCCTGCACCGCTACAAACCGACCGACGCCGATTGGGGCTTCTCCCCGAACGGGAAGTCGCTGCTGAACTTGTCCGACTCGCTCGTGTACACCCACCCCGAGTGGATCCGCGACATTCACCGCGGCTTCTTCGAAGCGGGCTGCGACGGCATCGAAACGAACACGTTCAACGCCACGCAGATCGTCCTCGACGAATTCGGCATGGGCGACAAGCTCGAAGACATCAACCGCCTGAACATTCGCCTCGCCCGGGAAGTCGCGCGAGATTATTCCACGTCGGACCGACCGCGGTTCGTCATCGGTTCCGTCGGGCCGGGCACGAAAATGCCTTCGCTCACCGACCCGTCGATCTACGCCGATTTCGACAAGCTCGCCGACGCGTACCGCCGGCAATTGCAGATCATGATCGAAGAGCGCGTCGACGTCATCCTCATCGAGACCTGCTTCGACGTGCTCCAGGCGAAGTGCATCGCCATCACCGCCATCGAAGAGATGAAGCGCGCCGGCGTGCGGCTGCCCCTCATGGTGCAGCTCACGATCATCGACCAGAATAAGAAGATGCTCCCGGGAACCGACATCCCGGCAGCGCTCGTCGCGCTGAACCCCATCGACGAGATCGACGTCATCGGCATGAACTGCGGCGTCGGCCCGGACTTGATGCTCGACGACATTCGCCACCTCAGCCGGCACTGCTCGAAGTTGCTCAGTGCACTGCCGAATGCCGGCATGCCGCAAACGCGCGGCGACGAAACGCACTTCCCACTCGACCCCGCCGGACTGGCCGACTGGCTCGAACGGTTCGTGGTCGAATTCGGCGTGAACATCATCGGCGGCTGCTGCGGCACGACCAAAGAGCACCTCGCGGCGGTCGTCGCTCAATTGAATGGGAAGAAGCGGGCCACGCGGAGGCCGACGTACTTGGCGGCCGTGTCGAGTCTGCAAAGTTCGCAAGACCTCTACGTCGATCAGCGACCGCTCTTGGTCGGCGAGCGCACCAACACGAACGGCTCGCGGAAGTTCAAGCAGCTCCTCGAGAAGGACGACTGGCACGGCCTCGTCGAAATGGCCAAGGAGCAAGAGCGCGAGGGCGTCCACATCCTCGACGTCTGCGTCGACTACGTCGGCCGCGACGGCGTCCGCGACATCAAGGAGGTCGTCAAGCGCTACAACGAAGTCGTCACCGTTCCGCTGATGCTCGACAGTACGGAACTGCCCGTCATCGAAGCCGCACTCAAACTGTGCAGCGGCAAGACGATCATCAACTCGATCAACTTGGAAGACGGCCGGAAGACGCTCGACCCGAAGACGATCCTCGCCAAAAAGTACGGCGCGGCCCTCGTCGCCCTCACAATCGACGAAGTCGGCCAAGCGGATACGGCCCAGTGGAAGTTCGACGTGGCCAAACGCATCTACGACATCGTCGTGGACGAGTACAAGATCCCGCCGTCCGACTTGATGTTCGATCCGCTGGTCTTCCCCGTCTCCACGGGCCAGGAGCAGACACGCAAGAGTGCCATCGCCACCTTCGACGCCATCCGGCTGATCAAGAAGAATTTGCCGGGGGCCCTCACGCACATCGGCCTGAGCAACTGCAGCTTCGGCCTGGCCCCGTACACCCGCCAAGTGCTGAACTCCGTCTACCTGCATTACGCACTCGAAGCGGGTTGCGATTCGGCGATTCTGCACGCGGCCAAGATCATGCCGTTGGCGAGTATTGATCCCGAGGGGATGGAGTTGTCGCGCCGGTTGCTGTTCGACGAACGCGTCTTCGACGACGCGGGCAACTGCATCGAAGACCCGCTGCAAATGATCATCGAGCACTACGCCGACAAGAAGACCGTGTCGAAGAAAGGGCAGTCGCTCGGCGAGACGGTCGAAGAACGATTGCGCCAAGCGGTGATCCAAGGCCGACGCGAGTCGCTGTACGTCGACCTGGATTTGGCCCGTGAAAAATACACGCCCATCGAGATCATCAACCGGGTGCTGCTCGAGGGGATGAAAGTCGTCGGGGAACTCTTCGGCAGCGGGCAAATGCAACTGCCGTTCGTGCTCCAATCGGCCGAGGTGATGAAAGCGTCCGTGGCCTACCTCGAAAAATTCATGGAGAAAGTCGAAGGGGCCGAGAAGGGGAAAATCGTCCTCGCGACCGTCAAGGGCGACGTCCACGACATCGGCAAGAATCTCGTCGACATCATCCTCACCAACAACGGCTACAAGGTCTTCAACCTCGGCATCAAGCAGTCGGTCGACGCGATGATCGCCGAGTTCAAGAAGCACTCCGCCGACGCCATCGGCATGAGCGGGCTGCTCGTGAAATCGACGGTCATCATGAAGGAAGATCTGATCACGCTGAACGAGCGCCAGCTCTCGCCGCCCGTCATCCTGGGCGGGGCTGCGCTCAACCGGCGCTTCGTCGAAGTCGACCTGCGCAGCGTGTACAAAGGCCAACTCTTCTACGGGGAAGACGCGTTCGACGGCCTGCGCATCATGGATCAGATCGTCGCCAAGAAGAAGATCGCCAACGTCGGCAGCAGCGCCACCAAAGGAATCATGGACTCGATCAACAACCGAGACGTCGGACGCGGTTACGAGGTGGTCTGCGCGGTCGAGGAGCCGGAAGAACCGGCGCTCCCGAAGGTCGCGCTGCCGCGGCGTTCCCCGGTGCTCCCGCGGGCGACGAACATCCCGACGCCACCGTTTCTCGGCTCGCGGGTCGTCCCCGCCGTGCCGATGATCGACGTGCTTCCGTACCTCAACGAACTGACGCTGTTCAGCACCCAATGGCAGTTCGTCAAAGGGGGCGTCGATCCGAAAGTCTACGCGAAACAGATCGAGACCATGGCCCGCCCGGCCTTGG
>JAYTBD010000496.1:0-1571 GCA_043737155.1 Fimbriiglobus sp.
TCTCGGCGCCGTCGCGGAGAAGACCGGCGCGCTCCGCCCGATGGATGCGTGGCCCCCCGGCACCATCCTCATCGGCACGTGGACCGGCGGCAGCATGGGGCCGTACCTCAAACAAGTCCCGCAATTCTTCGGCGACGCCCCCATCCGCGACCTCGGCCTGCTCGCCAGCGAAGGGCGCTTCACCCTGCCCCTGAGCAACGGCACGGCGTCGGGCGTGCTCGACATCGCTTCGCACTTCTACGAGTTCATCCCCGAGGCCGAGATCGACTCGCCGCAGCCGGTCGTCCTCGGCGCCCACGAATTGCAGCTCGGCGGTTCATACTTTTTAATTCCGACGACGCAAGCCGGGTTGTACCGCTACCACATTTCCGACCTCGTCCGCGTGACCGGGTTCCTCGGTCGCACGCCGATGGTCGAGTTCCTCGGCAAGGGGAACCGCTTCGCCAACATGACCGGCGAGAAGCTGTCGGAGCACCACGTCACACAAGCGATGGCGAAGGTCGGCTGGGCTGTCGGGGCATACACCGTCGCCCCGGTTTGGAACGAGACGCAACCGCACTATGCGATCCTATTGGAAGAAACGGAGGCGGTGGACACCGGTCGATTGCGATCGCTCGATGCGGCATTGGCGGAGGTGAACATCGAATATGCGGCGAAGCGCCAGAGCGGGAGGCTCGGCGCTATCCGCGCGGCCCTGCTCCCGGTCGGCGCTTGGGCAATGTGGGACCGCGAGCGCTTGGCGAAGAGCGGCGGATCCGCGGAGCAGTACAAACGGCCCTGTTTGCAAGGGGATTTGAAGTTCGTGGGGGGGATGCCGGTAGAGCGGTGGACGGGGTGATGGGACTACCAAGAGACCGAGATTTTATTAATGTTGGGAGACCGAGGTGAAGTCAAGATGCGAGCGAGCAACTGGACTTCACACAGGGGGTTGGCCGAAGCGGAAATGGCGGCTTACTGATCCATTCTCACCCCTTCCGCGCCCGGCTTCGTCTCGCAAGCTTTGGCGGCGCATTCGGCGCCGGCGTATCCTCCGCCAGCTTCGCGAGTTGTTGGCGCTTCTCGATCTCGCTGGCCACTTCCAAGAAGCGCGACTGACTCCGCAGCACCGGTTGGCCCTCGACCGGGCGAATCCGCGTGTAGGTGCCGTCGGCTTGGAGCAATCTCGCCTTGCCGGTATCGGCGACGCTGACCTTCAAAATGTCCTCGATGAGGCGGGCCTTCAAGTCCGCCTGTTCGATCGGGAAGACGACTTCAACCCGGCGGCTCAGGTTGCGGTCCATCCAGTCGGCGCTGCCGATGTACACCTCCGGCTGCCCGTCGTTTTCGAAGTAGAAGATGCGACTGTGCTCCAAGAAGCGATCCACCACCGAGATCACGCGGATCGTCTCGCTGATCCCCGGCAGGCCCGGCCGCAGCGAACAAATCCCCCGGCAAACGATGTCGATCTTCACGCCCGCTTGGCTCGCCCGGTACAGCGACTTCACCACGCTCGGTTCGAGCAGCCCGTTGAGCTTCACCGTGATCTTCGACTTCTTCCCGCCGCGCTCGTTGGCCGCCTCGCGGTCGATCTT
>JAYTBD010000497.1:0-1569 GCA_043737155.1 Fimbriiglobus sp.
TGTTCTTTTCGCCGTGCTCATCGTCATCGTCGTGCTCTCGCTCGCGGCCTACCGCTACGCCGAGTCGATGTCGACGGAGTTGCAGGTCGCCGTGCGCACCTCGGAAATGAGCGAGGCCAAAGCGAACTCCGCGTCGGGCATCCACTACGCCATCGGGATGCTCTCCGACCCAGATACCCTCAACGGTACCCTCGCGGGCAACCCCTACGACAACCCGGGGATGTTCGGCGGCGTCGCCATCGGCGATCCGGCCGGGCGCCGCGGCGGCGGGCGCTTCGCGCTCATCAATCTCTCGGACGCGGGGGACGCGTCCGGCGAGCGCTACCCGCTCCGCTACGGCGTCATGGACGAGTGCGCCAAGCTCAACGTGAATTCGCTGATCCTCCAAGATGACACCGGCGAAGCGCTCTTCGCGGCGCTGCTGATGCTGCCGGACATGACCGAGGAGATCGCCGATGCCATCGTCGATTGGCTCGACGCGGACGAAACCCAACGGCCCAGCGGCGCCGAAGCGGGTGTGTATCAGGGGCTGACCCCCGCGTACGCCTGCAAGAACGGGCCGGTCAGCAGCTTGGAAGAACTCCTGCTCGTGCGCGGGGTCACGCCGCAACTCCTCTTCGGCAACGACCGCAACCGCAACGGCACGCTCGACGCCGGCGAAGACGACGGTTCGGAATTGAGCCGGGGCTGGTGCGAGTACCTGACGTGCTATGGCCGCGAAGTGAACATCGACTCCGAAGGCAACACCCGCGTCGATTTGAATACCCCCGACTTGGCGACGCTGTCCGAACAGTTGACGCCGATCTTGGGGCAGGACCTTTCCGATTACATTGTTTACACGCGATCCACCAACAAAGCCGTCCCGGCGGCCCCGCTACAGGCTCCATCGACGACGATCCTTCGTCGGGTCGAAGTCAACGGCAGAACCACCACGACGACCCAAGTTCAGGCGGGGCAAGTGGCCGCGCCGGCATCCGACCTCCGGGCCCTCGTGCAAAGAATCGTCGATTCCAAAGGCCAAGGCGTGCGCAAGATCAGTTCGACGATGACGCTGTTCAACACGCAGATCCCGCTCACGGCTCCGCCGACGCCCCCGGGGGGACAGCCGCAACCGATCCCGGTTGTGGTTTGCCCGCTGAACGATCCCGAGCAACTCAAGCAGATTCTGCCCGTGCTGCTCGACAAAACCTCGGCGAGCACCGGCTACGAACTCAGCCCGCGGATCAACGTGAACACGGCCCCGCGCGAAGTGCTGATGACGCTGCCCGGCCTCGAAGAAACGGAAGTCGACACGCTGATTTCCACCCGGTCGACGCTGACGCCGACCGACATCACGACCCTCTCCGGCGCTTGGATCGTCACGCAGGCCCAACTGCCCGCGGAGAAGTTCAAGAACATCGAAAAATACATCGGCGGGCGGACCTTCACTTACCGAATCCATTCGGTGGGCTATTTCGGCAAACCGGGGGGGCCGTCGGCCCGCGCGGAGGCCGTCGTCGATGTGGCGCTGGGCACGCCCCGTATCCTGTACTACCGCGACCTCACCGACCTCGGCCGGGGGTTCCCGGA
>JAYTBD010000498.1:0-1566 GCA_043737155.1 Fimbriiglobus sp.
TTGAGGATGCGCTCGGTGCGCTTCATGACGCTGCGGTTGGTGTTGCCGCCGGTCTTGGTCCTGAGGCTCTTGTCGATCGACATGGCGTGTGTCCGGTCAGCGGGTGCGGAGTGCGGCAAGGTGCCATGATAAGCGGCCCGGCGGGGGCGACAAGGGCGAACGTCAGGCGATCAGGAGCGTCTCGACGGCGTCGTACCACTCGATGACCCGCTCGACGATCTGATCGAGAAGCTCCCTCGTGAACTCGACGCAAGCCGCCTTGTCGTGGTGAACGAGTTTAGGGCCATCCGGCGTCATCACCGGCTCGGCAAGCCAGCAGAAGAATTCCTGGTCCTCCTGCATCGTGAAGAAGAACAGGCAGACAGGGTAGGTGAATTTCCGCAACCCCTGGAAATGCCCCATCGTGGGACCCAAGGCCCCGTTCGCGCGCGGGGCCGTGGCGGTGGAGGAGATTCCGCGGAGGAGGACGCCGAACGCGAGCCGCATCGGTTTGTCGTCGCGGTCAATGACCACTTGAAGGTCGAGTCCGGTGCCCCTCTTCGTTTCGGCAATCATCAAGTCGTCGCGACGGGTCAGAACGACCGTGGCCATCGCCCGCACGCGGTCGGCCAGCAACTTCGCCTTCGATGCTTCAGTCACGGTGACTCCTCAATTCAGGAAGCGTGACACGTGTCGCGCCATGTCTCGGTCCTGCCAGAACTCCCGTACCTCGTCCCACAAGCACTTCAGGGTGTCTGGTGTGAGTTCGTAGTCCGTGGTGATCGAGTGAATCGCCTCGCACATGCCGCCATGCACGGAGATGATGAACGCCCGCTCTTCCTTCTCGTGAACTCCGACGACGTAGGTCGGTGCCGGGTAGGCCGCCAAGCGTTGGACATCCCTGGCAGACACTGTATGTCGGAGTCGAGGAGGGGTTTGGGATTTTGTGTAAGGCTTCCCAGTGCATTTCACCTGGACGAAGAAGAATGGCGTATTCGCCCCCGCATCGACAAGCTCGACCAAGTAGTCAAACAGCGGGCACTTTTCACCGAGAAAGTGTGGGAGGAAGTACGAAGAGCCGTCGTCTCTACAGTTAGGCGTGAGCCGCATGAAGGCGATCGACTCGCCCCGGCTCCCGGTGATGTCGGACTTGCCCATCGGCGGTTGGGGCTTCTTTCTGCGAAAACGGCACGCCGACCATCGTAACCGATGAGGCGGCGTGCCGCGACCCTTCAGTGTCCGCGAGACGCGGTTACTTCTTGCCCGCCTTCAGCGAGGTGATCGCGAAGTCGGCCTTGTCGGTGCCGCCGGGCGGCACGTCGAACTCCTTGTCACTGCGCGAGTGCCACTCCGGCGGGATCGGGTCGATGGCGCGCTTCTGGCCGGACGTGTCGTCGCTCGAGCCCTGCTCCGGGTCCGCGGTGACGTTGTCCGACCCGCGGGTCATGATGCGGACCTGGTGGCGCCCGATCACCGCCCCGGTGACCGAGCCGTCGCACGTCAGCACGTAGCGGCCGCTGTCGTCGGTGTAGGCGCTCGAGCCGCGGCCGGGGCTGTCGCCGCCCTTGACGCCGATCGGCTGGAAGC
>JAYTBD010000499.1:0-4088 GCA_043737155.1 Fimbriiglobus sp.
TCAGGACCGCACCGTCCTCGAAGTCCGCGCCGAGAAGGATCTGGACGAACCGTGGACGTGGGTGCGCACGCACGGAAAGGGCCGCGTCTTCTACACGGCGTGGGGCCACGACCAACGGACGTGGGGCCACGAGGGCTTCCACAACTTAGTGGAGCGCGGCACGCGCTGGGCGTGCGGTCAAGACCCGGCGCTGGCCGGGGACTACGCCGACGCGCCGAAAATGAAGCCGATCCTCGGCGACCCCAAGGACTTCACTTACCGCGACGACGCGAAGATCCCCTTCTATCCGCCGAGCAAGACGTGGGGTGTGATCGGCGAACCCAAGAAGCTAATGCAGAACCCGCTCAGCCCCGAGAAATCGGTGACGCACTACACGATGCCCGAAGGCTTCGAGATGAAGCCCTTCGCCGTCGACGAGCAATTCGGCGGGGGCAAACCGCTGGCCATGACGTGGGACGACCGCGGTCGCTTGTGGGTCAGCGTGACGATGGATTATCCGAACGAGTTGAAGAAGGAGGGCGAAGGCCGGGATAAGATTCTGATCCTCGAAGACACCGACGCCGACGGCAAGGCCGACAAGGTGACGGTCTTCGCGGACAAGCTGAGCATCCCGACGAGCCTGCTCTTCGCCCACGGTGGCATCATCGTTCACCAAGCGCCGGACACGCTGTTTTTGAAGGACACGGACAACGACGGCAAGGCCGACCTGCGCATCAAGTTAATGACGGGTTGGGGCACCAACGACACGCACGCGGGGCCGAGCAACCTGCGCTACGGCTTCGACAACTGGATCTACGGCATGGTCGGGTACAGCGGTTTCAACGGCACCGTGGCCGGGGAGAAGTTGAACTTCAAACAGGGGCTGTACCGGTTCAAGATGGAGAAGAGCAAGAACCGCGACGATTTCGGCGCGATGATGGTCACCAAACTCGAGTTCCTCCGAAGTGTGAGCAACAACGCATGGGGCGTCGGCTTCGACGAGACCGGCGAGCTCTTCGGCAGCACCGCCAACGGGTGCGTGCTCGTCCACATGCCGATCCCCAATCGCTATTACGAAAAGGTGAAGGGCCTCAACCCCGCCGTGCTGGCGCCGATTGCGGACAACAAATATTACCCCGTCACGGACAAGGTCCGCCAAGTCGATTGGCACGGCGGCTACACGAGCGCCGCGGGATGCACCATCTACACGGCGCGCACTTACCCGAAGGAATACTGGAACCGCACGGCGTTCGTCAGCGACCCGACCGGCCACCTCACGGCGGCGTTCGTGCTGAACAAGGAAGGCACGAGCTATACGGCGCGCCACGGTTGGAACCTCGTGGCGAGCCAAGACGAATGGGCGGCGCCGATCGACGCCCAAGTCGGCCCGGACGGGAATGTGTGGGTGCTCGACTGGTACAACTTCATCGTCCAGCACAACCCGACGCCGCAGGGCTTCCAGAACGGCAAGGGCAACGCCTTCGAAACCGAACTGCGCGACAAGAAGCACGGCCGCATTTACCGGGTGGTCTACACGAAGGCGAAGGCGGAGAAGCTGCCGGACTTGAAAGACGCGAAGGTCGAAACACTGGTGGAAACCCTGAAGCACGACAACATGTTTTGGCGGATGCACGCGCAGCGCTTGCTGGTGGAACGCGGCGGCTTCGACTCCCTCGAAGCCTTGGGGACGCTGATGAAGGACGCTGCGGCCCCCGAGGGGACGTTGGTGAACGCGCTCGGGGCACTCGCGGCACTCGCCCGGGTTCCGGAATCGAGCGTGGGGCCGGGCAAGGTGGCATTGGGGCACTCTTCGCCCACGGTCCGCAAGGCCGCATTGCGGCTGCTGTCGAAGAACTGGGGCATCGCGGTCGACAACACCCTCGGCGACAAGCCTTTCACCGACCCCGATGCGGGCGTGCGGCTCGCGGCGGTGTTGGCCATCGCCGAGCTTCCCAAGTCCACAGCGCTGCCGGCGGTGCTGGCTACATACCTGCCGCGGCCCGGCTACTTGGACGACCGCACCTTCGCCGATGCCGTGACGCTCGCGGGGGCCACCCACCCGACCGCGTTCCTGAGGGGGTGCGTGGCGATCCCGGCCGACAAACCCCTCGCCCCCAACGTCGTCGTCGCGATCCGCATCGCGGCGCAGAACTTGGCGGCGAACGCGGAACCGCCCGTGGCGGGGAACGATCCCGCGCCGGTCGGCGCGCCCGGCGACCCCCCCGCGAAGGTCGCCCCGCCGCGGCACCCCGTCGAAACGCTGCTCGCCTCGATGGGGCGGAACCCCGCGGTAGACGAGGCGATTCTCACCGGTCTGGCCTTGGGCTGGCCCGCCGGGAAGTTGGTGACGTTCTCGGCCGAAGGGGAAAAGGGGTTGGCGACCATGCTCACCAAAGTCCCCGCCACATCGCGTGGCAAGCTCCTCAAACTCGCGTCCACGTGGGGCGTGAAGGGCCTCGATATCCAACTCGCGGAACTCACGAAGGCAGCGTTCGTCATCGTCGCCGATGCGAAGTCGACCGATACCGCCCGGCTCGACGCCGCCAAGCAAGTCCTTGAACTCCAGCCGGCCGACGAAGCCGCCGCTATGAAACTGCTCGAAGCGCTGACACCGACAACTTCGCCCGAATTGTCGTCCGGCATCATCGAAGTCCTCGGACAATCGAAGGCCAAGAACCTCGGCGCCGCGCTCGTCGAGAAGCTGCCGAAGTTGCCGCTGATCGCCCGCCCCGCCGCGCTGCGGTTGGTGCTCGCCCAGCCCGAATCGACCAAAGCTTATCTCGACGCCGTCGAGAAGGGGACGCTCCGATTCGACATGCTCCAACTCGATCAGAAGCAGGCGCTGGCCGCACATCCGGACAAGGAACTGGCCGCGCGGGCCAAGAAGCTCCTCGCCCTCGGCGGCGGATTGCCCGACGCCAACCGGCAGAAGGTCATCGACGAGTTGAAGCCGATCCTCGCCAAGAAAGGCGAGGTGCTCAACGGCAAGAAACTGTTCACGACACACTGCGCCAAGTGCCATAAGCACGGTGCCGAAGGACTCCAAATCGGCCCCGACCTTACCGGCTTCGCCGTGCATCCGAAGGAGGAAATCCTGATCCACGTGCTCGACCCGAGCCGCAGTGTGGAAGGGAACTACAAGGCGTACACGGCCAAGCACCTCGACGGTCGCGTGGTCACCGGCGTGATGAGCGCGCAGACGAAAACGACCGTCGAACTCCGCGACGCCGAGAACAAACTGTGGAATTTCCCACTCGCCGATTTGGATGAACTGCTCGAATCGAAACTGTCGCTGATGCCCGAAGGGTTCGAGAAGCAGATGAAACCCGAGGAACTCACCGACCTGATGGAGTTCCTGACGCAGAAGGGGAAATACGTTCCGATCCCGCTCGACAAGTACGCCACGACGACCACCACCAAGGGGATGTTCTTCGAGGACGCCGGCGTCGGCGAGCGATTGATCTTCAAGGATTGGACGCCGAAGACGTTCGAGGGTGTGTCGTTCGCACTCACCGACCCACAGGGTGACAAGATCAAGAATGCGATCCTGCTCTACGGGCCGAACGGGAGGAAGGCCCCGCTGATGCCGAAGTCGATCACGATGCCGTGCAACACGGCGGCCAAGGCGATCCACTTCCTGTCCGGGATCGGCGGCTGGAACTTCCCCTACAGCGACAAGAAGACGGTGGCGATGATCGTCCGCCTGACGTATGTCGACGGCAAGACCGAAGACCACGAGCTGAAGAACGGCGTCCATTTCGCGGACTACATCGGCAAGGCGAACGTGCCCGAATCGAAGTTCGCCTTCGCCATGACCGGCGGTCAACAGGTCCGCTACCTCGCGGTGAACCCGAAACGCACCGACGCGGTGATCAAGACCATCGAATTGATCAAAGGCCCGCACGAGTCGGCGCCCGTGGTCATGGCCGTGACCATCGAGACGCCGTAAGCGGGGGTATTCGTCTTGCTGATGCTGCGCGAGTTGCGGTTCCTTTGGTGGAATGTCTGCGACGGCCGAGCTGTTCGAAGACGGCCGAGTGAAGTCCGAGGCGGGCCCGAGCGTCGACGAACTTTACGCGCAGATCGGCCGGCTCCAAGTCGAACTCGGG
>JAYTBD010000500.1:0-1564 GCA_043737155.1 Fimbriiglobus sp.
CCGGGCGAAATCCGCGAACACCGCGTTCGACCACCCGAACCCCACCCCCGTCCCGTACAGCCCGTGCTCTGGGGCTTGGCCCACATTCGCCACGT
The DNA here is from genome assembly GCA_043737155.1 of Fimbriiglobus sp. Classification (GTDB taxonomy): domain Bacteria; phylum Planctomycetota; class Planctomycetia; order Gemmatales; family Gemmataceae; genus JALHQU01. The sequence goes on from JAYTBD010000500.1 coordinate 96, forward strand.
TGTACTTCTCGATGAGCGCTTTTCTGCCGAGTCCGTCCGGGTCGGCGCCGTTGCGGAAGACGTGGGCGCAATTGTCGCACCACCAGCGCCGCACCACTTGCGCTTCGTGTTTGAATCCGTACTTCTCCAATCCGCTGACCACCAACCATTGCAATGGTGCCCATCCGTTGGGGAACGCCCATTGCCGACCGGGCATTCCGTCGGGGAGTGATGTGACCAAGCCGCCGGGATAGAGGAACCGCGGCAGCCAATTGCGCACCATCGAGAGGGCCTGCGCCCGCGTCGCCAACCCCGCCCACATCGGGTAGAACCCGGCCAGCGTTTCGTATTTGTCGATCTTGGAATTCTGCGAATCGTAGTCGTAGTAGAACTTGTGCTCTTCGCTCCACATCAGCTCGTGCATCGTGGCGCGGCGCTCCTGGGCCGCGTGCAGCCAGCGCTCGGCCCCGGCGCTGTCGCCGACCGTCTCCGCCATCCACTGCAAATCTTTCTCGCGGACATACAAGATCGAATTCAGGCACACCGGCAAGAAGCTCGACCAGCGTCCGACTTCGTGGCCGGGGTGCCGGCCGTCGCAGCGGGTCGAGTGGTCCCAACCGCTTTCGCAGGAGGCGTTGAAGTCGTTGGCATTCACATCGCGGTAGCGCGACAGCCCCCGGAAGCCGAGCCGCTCGTGGCGGTGTTCGCGGCCGAGCCAAACGGTTTCGTGCTCCTTAGCGGCCAGCGGTCGCAGATGCTGGAGGTATTCGATGGTGTCCGCGTCGCCGCGTTTCAGTTTGACATCGTAACCGAGCCGGATGAGCTGCGTAAAGAACGGTGGCTGGCTTCGCGAAGTGAAATAGTAGCGGCTCGCATTCGGGATGAACCCGAAGCGTTCGACGAGATAGGCGGCGTTCTCCACCATGTCGAGGATGAGTTGTTCGTGCGGGGTACCCACGACCCCGAGGGCCATGAAATAGCTGTCCCAATAATACATCTCGGCGAATTCGCGCTTGCTCGGAATGAGGTAGGGCCGGGGCAGCCCGATGAGCGTGCCGCTGTCGGCCGGGGCGGGCGGGTCGTTCTGGACGAGTTCCGGCCAGTATTTGCCGATGTACTCGAGGACGTCGTCGAACTCCACCATCGGATACTCCGGCCGGATACTGGTCGCGATCAGACGTTGAAATCCCATCGCCATCTGCGCGGGAACAAGTCGTCAATGACATCTTGGAAGGCGTGAAAGTCTTCTCGATTCAGAATGTGGCGGATGAAGTCTTCTTCCGAAAAGAAACGCTTGAGAGCGATTTCGAGCTCCGCTTTCTCAATCGGTTCGGTCGTCCGTTCGTACTGTTCGGCGTATATGTTCACGGGTGATACCTCTCGGGATTTCTCGACCGAATTCTACCACCGCGCTCCATCTCATCCAAGAATAAGCCCGGCGGCACCTGCCGCGGATGTGGCAAATCCTTCTGGCAATCCGTTTTCCGGCC
>JAYTBD010000501.1:0-9800 GCA_043737155.1 Fimbriiglobus sp.
TCGGTTTGCCTAATCGATAAAGGTTGAACGGGCCTCCCTCCGCGGGTCGAACGCTATGATCGTCGTCGAGAATCTCGTGAAGTACTACGGCGAGTACCAAGCCGTGCGCGGGGTCTCCTTCGAGGTACCCAAGGGGCGCGTCGTCGGCTTCCTCGGGCCCAACGGGGCCGGGAAATCGACCACCATGCGCTGCCTCGCCGGCTTCCTCACCGCATCGAGCGGCTCGGCCCGGATCGCCGGCTACGATGTCTTCAGCGACCCGATCCGCGCCCGCCGGCAGATCGGCTACATGCCCGAGAGTTCGCCGCTCTACCCCGAAATGCGCGTTACGGAATATTTGAAGTTCCGCGCCGGCCTCAAGGGACTGAACTGGGGCCAACGCCGCAAGCGGATGGACTACGTCCTCGAAAAATGCTGGCTGAAGGACGTGAAACGGCAGCTCTGCGGCACGCTCTCGAAGGGCTACCGCCAGCGCGTCGGACTCGCCGATGCGCTGCTCGCCGATCCGCCGGTGCTGATCCTCGACGAACCGACGGCCGGGTTAGACCCGACTCAAATCCGCGAGACGCGCAAGCTGATCCGCGAGTTGGGCCAAGAGCACACGATGCTGCTTTCGACCCACATCCTCAGCGAGGTGGAGATGGCCGCGGACACGGTCATCATCATTTACCAAGGTCAGGTCGTGGAGAACGGCAGTCTCGAGTCGGTGCGCAAGAAACACAAGAACCAGAGCCTCGAAGACATCTTCGTCCGCCTGACCGGGCAAGAAGGCATTTAACGCCGGAAGGGTTTTCCACGATGCGTCCGCTGTTCGCCCTCATCAAGCGCGAGTTCACCGCCTATTTCCTCTCGCCCGTGGCCTACGTCACGTTGGCGGTGTTTCTGCTCGTCACGGGGCACCTCTTTTATTTGGTGCTGACAGGCCTCACGAAACCGGGGTCGAGTGGCATCGAATATCCGATGCAGGCCTTGCTCGGCGATGAGAAGTTCTGGCTCGTGTTCCTGTTCATCCCGCCGCTGCTGACGATGCGCCTGCTCGCCGAGGAACGCGGCACGGGCACGCTCGAAAGCCTGCTGACGACGCCGATCCGCGATTGGCAGGTCGTCGCCGGGAAGTTCATCGGGGCGTGTTTATTTTACCTCGTGCTCTGGCTGCCGACGCTGCTGTACGTGCCGATCCTCACGGACATGAGCTTCCCCGAATGGAGCCCACGGACGTGGTATTTCGGTATCGACCCGTACCCCGTGCTGACCTCGTATCTCGGTGTGCTGTTGGCGGGGGGGATGTTCCTCGGCATCGGCTTGTTCGTCAGCAGTTTGGTCAAGAGCCAGCTCGTCGCGGCGATGATTTCGATGGTCGTGAGCTTGGTGTTCGTCCTCGCGGCGTTCTGGCGGCCCGACCTCGACACCGGTTCGTTGACCTACCGACTGGTGTACTTCATCAGCGTGCCGGAGCATTTCCGGCGCGACTTCAGCCGCGGCGTGATCGACACCCGGCATTTGATCCTCTACGGCAGCGTCACGGTGTTCGCGCTGTTCCTGACGGTGCGGTCGTTGGAATCCCGGCGGCTGCGGGCGTAATCGGGAAATTCTTCGCCCCAACGGGGCCGACTTGTACAGCCCAGGGCGGAAGCCCTGGGTTGCAGAGATGATTGACCCCGCCCCGAAGGGGCCGGCGTGGCGAAAGAATTATGCCGGCCCCTTCGGGGCGGCCAGAATTGACGTCGGTGACCCAGGGCTTCCGCCCTGGGCTGTATAAGTCGGCCCCGTTGGGGCGAAGAAGTGGGTGCGGTGTTGACTGTCGCCTGAGTTCCCGGATTGCCCCCTCGGTGGTGCGTCGGGTTAACGAATCGAGATCCGATCCATGAAAAGCGATAGTCGACACGGGATGTCCGTCGGTTCGGTGTTCCGGTTCGCCATCCGGATCCTCGGGCTGACGGGACTGCTCGCGCTGGCCGTCGGCGCGGTGTTCGCCACCGTGTCGTGGGCGGCGTTCGACAATTCGACGCAGGCCCAAACGACGATCAAAGCGGCGCTGAACAACGGACTCGGCGCCACCGCGTTCGCGGCGGCGGTCTGCGTCGCCATCGGCGGGGGCGTCGTCATTCTCTGGCTCCTCACCGAACTCGTCAGCGGGCTGCTGCTGATGACGGGCCGCAAGAGCGCCGCCGGCACCAATAACACGCTGCAAGTAGTCTTGGCGCTCGGACTCGTCGTCGTCGTCAACGCGATTTCGTTCCAGCATTACTCCCGCTCCGATGCGACGCGCGATCACCGCTTCACGCTCGCCCCCGAACTGCGGGACCAACTGCGGAAGCTCGATCCGAAGTCGCCGACGACCATCGTCGTGCTGCAAATGGACAAGACCTCCGCGGCCGAGCCGGAGCGCTCCGATGCGCTGTCGAGCGCCGCCCAGGCGAAGATCGTCGAGAAGGTCCGCGACCTCGTCGAAGAGATCCGCGAGTTCGGCCCGCAGTTCGACGTCCGCGTGCTGCACACCAAAGACGAAGAATTCGCCGGCAAAGTGGCGGCCCTCACCGAAGACGGCGCGGGCAACGTGGACGCCAAGAAAGCCAAGCTGAAGGCGGCCATCGAAACGGCGCCCGAGAACAGCATCTTCTTCTACCACGACGGCCGCGTGCAGCGCCTCGGCTTCAACCAGTTCTACCTACTCGACAAGACCGCGTCGCGCGACGAAAAGAACCTCGTGCTGATCCCGCAGGGCAAGGAAGCGTTCGTGCGCAAGGTGCTCAGCGTCGAAGCGCGCCGGCCCAAAATCGCGGTCGGCGTCATCCACCCGTGGCTCTCGACCAACGACGACCGCGACGAATTCTCCGCCCCCGGCATCCGCAAGTCGCTGGAACTCAACGGCTACGAAGTCGTCGACTTGATCCTCAAGAAGGGTTGGGACGGCGAGTCGCCGCTCGGGCCGGCGGCCAGCACCATCCGCGAGAGCCAACTCGAAGAAACGGAATCGCAACTGCAAGCCGCCAACGACGACGTCGCCGAGGCCGAGGCGCAGTTGCAGCAGTTGAAGCTCGTGCGCGAGCGGACGCTCAAAGGACCCTTGAGTGAACTCGACCGGATGTTCCGCCGCGTCGTCGGCCGGCCCATCGACGAGGAAGCCGACCGCAAGCGGCTACTCGACCGGCTCGTCGATCCGAATATCGCCCAGCGGGAAACCGACCTCGCCGAGGCCAAGGCGAAAGTGACTAAACTCGAACCGAAGTTCTTGGAGTTCACCCGCGACGACTCCCTCATGGCGGCGCGGCGCGATCCGAACATAAAAGCCCGGCTGGCCGCGACGCTCGCCGATTGCGACCTGCTCATCCTCAGCCGATTGACGGTGATGAGCTTGTCCGAACGCCGGGCCATCCCCGCGGGTTTGCACAACCTCGCCAAGGAACAAGCGGAGGTCATCAAGAATTATCTGGCTTCGGGCAAGCCGGCGATCTGCTGCATCGGTTCCGCCGACCTCGGGCCCAAGCAGCAGCGGCCCGAAGAACCGTCCGGGCCGGACGACGTCGAGAAGTTGATCCGTCGATTGGGCTTCGACCTCGGCCCGCAGATCATCGTCACCGAGATCGAGTACCAGTCGATGGCGACGCGGCAGTCGAGCCCCTTCGGCAGCTCAGTCGCCGCGCCGCCGCTGGTGCTCCACGCGTCGACTGGAACGCTGCCGCAGAACCCGGTGGCGAAGGCGTTCGACTTGTCCAACCGCTCGCTGGCCGGGCAGTTGAAAGTCGTCCGCAGCGGCTTCCGACCGGTCTCGTTCGATCCGAATTATCCCGCGACATCGAGCGCCGAGATCTTCGATACGGTGCCCGAAAGCTGGAACAAGAACTGGCCGGACTCGGCCCAGTTCGGGAGCCCGCGCTATCTGCCGAAGTTCGAAGCGACCAAGCCGACGGACGAGCGCAAAGGCACCCGCAACGAGGAGCGCAAAGGTTCGTTCCCCGTCGGCGTGGCCGTGGAAGTGCCGATCCCGGCGGAGTGGATCGACGACAAAGCGGTCGCCGCCCACGCCGCCAGCATCGTCGGGGCATTCGCCACCAATCCGCCCGGCTTGGCCTTCGGGACGACCAATCCGGATCGCTTCCACGCCGAGATGACCAAGGATTTGAAGACGACGCGCTTGGTGGTGTTCGGCCACGGCGGGCTGTTCAACGGCAAGGACCTCGACCCCGGCCGCGAGACGCTGCTGCTGCAATCGGTCCACTGGAGCCTGAAGCGCGACGACCAGATGCCGCGGGAAGCGACCGATGGAAACTGGCGCTATCCGCGCGTCGAACTGTCCCCCGTCGAGCACTCCGGTTGGCGCTGGGGCACGTTCCTCGGGCTGCCGCTGCTCGCCGCATACTTCGGGTTGATCGTGTTGATGCTCCGCCGCCTCCGGTAAAATCGGGCACCCACAAGGGGTGCCCCTACTTTCCCCCGGTGCCCCATGCGCTGGTTGACGACTTTCCTTCTGCTCTTCCTCGTCGCCGTCGGCGGGGCCTTCGCATTCTTCGGCACCGACCTGCTGCGGCGCGTCGGATTGCGCTCCCCCGCACCCACGGCTTCGGTCGAATCGACCGCGCCCTTAGAAACGTTCAAACCCGACGCGATCACGAAGATCGAGTTGAACGTCCCGGGGCAGACTCCCCTCATATTGATGAATTCACCGACCTCCGGGTGGTACCAGCCGGGCGGTTGGCAGGTGCGCGAGAAAGAAGTCCGCGAACTGGTGGACATGCTGGCGGAATTGAAGACGCGTTTCGGGGCCATCCCGCTCGAGGGCGCGTCCCCCGATCTGACGCCTTACGGTTTAGACGCCGGCCAGAAGCCGGTCGGCGTAGTCGTATCCGTCGGCGACAAATCGACTGCGCTCCTCTTCGGCCAACCGCCCGCCGAGGCGGATCGATCGACAACGTCCCGCCCGGCCTACGTCCGCGTCGGCGATGCGAAAGAAGTGCTGCGGATCGCCCCGGATGCGGTGCGCATCGTCTCGCGCAACGCCGAGGACTACCGCCGTCGGCAGCTTTTCCCCGAGGCCGTCCGCACGCGCTTCGGCGACAGCGACACCGGCGCGCCGCTGCCCGTCCTCACCGACGATGTGACCGCGCTGACCGTCTCCGGTCCGGCGGGGAGTTACACATTGGAGCGGACGGGCAAGAACCCGGCCCCGCGCCGCGACAACGCCCGACCCGGCGCGAGCCAAGCTCTGTTCGCCGACGAACTGGCGGGCGTATGGAGACTTACATCGCCGGTCAATGATCGCATCGATCCCGCCAAGTTGCGGGCGATTCTCACCGCCGTGCCCGACCTTTGGGTGGACGGATTCGTCACGGCCGACCCCCTCGCGGACAAGCCCGAGTCCGAAGCGTACGCCCGCAAGACCGGCTTCACCCGGGACTATTTGAAGACGCGCTTTGCGCCACCGGCCGCAGTCGCGGGCATCGCCCCGGTCCAATCGGCGACCGCCGATTTCCCACCCGAGCGCAGCATCTCGGTGGACTTCAAAGGCGGAAGCAAATTTTCCATCGGCGGCGGACACTCGCGGACCGTCCGCATCGGCAAAGTCTCGCGGAGTACCACCCGCATCGAACCCGGCATCCCGATGGGGCCGATGGCGCCGCCGCCGATGCCGCGGATCGTCGAGGACAAATACTACTTCGCCAAGTTCGAATACAACCCGCTCGTGTTCGAAATCAAGGCCGACCGCGTCGACGCTCTGTTCCTCGCCCCCGATGAAATCCGCGACGCCACGTTGGCGCGATTCGGCACCCCGGAGGTGAGCGAAATCCGCATCGCGTTGAAGGGCGCCCCGGCGTTCGCACTCACGCGCAAGCTCGCCAACAAGGATGCGGACAAAGACGAAGACAAGCAGGACCGCTGGTACTTGGGCGACCGCCTCGCCGACAGCGGTAAGGTCGGCGACTTCCTCGACCAGCTCGGCAAGCTCGAAGCGAAGACCCCGGCCGACTGGGTGGCGACTCCGTTGACTGCGCCAAGTACCCAGGTCACGGTCGTCGCCCAAGCGCGCGTCCCCGAGGGCGACACGCCCCCCGCGGCCCGCACGTATACATTCCAATTCGGCGCCGCCGATGCCGCGAAGAAAAAGGTGAACGTGCAGATGGCGGGCGGGGATCGCATCAACTCCGTCGACGACGCGATCGCCAAGCTCGTCGAGCGCCCGGCCGTCGCTTACCGCAGCCGCAAGCAGTACGACACCGCCGAGCTGAAACTGACGAAGCTCGACGTGACCGAAACGAAGTTGGCGATGGACAAGTTGCTGCTCGAACTCGCGTCGAAGCCGAAGGCGGCGGGGTCGGGTCTGGATTGGGAACTCGTCAAACCCGTGGCGACGAAAGCGGACGCGGCCAAGGTCGCCAAACTCATCGACGATTTGACGGGGCTCGAAGCCGTCGACTACCTAGATGAGAATCCGAGCGAGGCCGACTTGGCCGACAAGTACGGTTTCAAACCGAGCGCGAAGCCGGAGATGAAAGACGCCCGCCGACTGAGCGTGAAACTCGGCTTCACCGGAACCGGCGCGGTGCCCGAGTCGCTCGTCCTCGCGATGCCGAAGCCGGGGGAAATCTACGCCCGTCGCAACGGCACCGGGCCGATCTTCACGGTGGCCAAGGCGCTCGTCGATTCGCTCGAGCGCGGTTCGCTCGATCTGCTGCCGCTGCAATTGTGGACCGCGGCGCCGGATAAGGTGACGCAACTCGAGATCGAACGGGCCGGCGAAAAGTACAAGCTCGCGCAGGACGGGGCGAAGTGGAAACTCAGCGGCCCGTTCGACGCCGCGGCCGGTGCGGGCGATGTCGCTCCGCTGACCGGACTTTTCGGCAAGTTGCAGGCGACCCGCTACGACGCGCTCGCCGCCGAGCCGAAGCACGGTTTCGACAAACCCGCGCTGGCCGTGACGGTGACCACCCGCGAGCCGAAGCCCGATTCCAAATCGACGCCGCCCGAAGAAGCGCCGGTGACGCGGACGCTCCAGATCGGCAACCCGGTCGCGGACGAACCGACCGCGCGCTACGCCCGGCTCGCCGGCGGGCCGAACACCGCCGTGTTCGTCATCCCCGATGCCACGCTAAAAATCGCGGACAAACCGGCGCTCGGATGGCTCGACCGCAACCTGCTCGCGCTCGACCCGAGCAAGGTCACCAAAGTGCAAATCGCCGGGCCGACCCCGGAGGCGAGTCTGACCCTGCTCGGTGCCGCCAAAATGGATTGGAAGCCAGAGGGGGCGGCGTTCCCGCTCGACAAGTTGCTCGTTTCCAACTTGGTCTTCAACGCGAGCAACCCGCCCGTGATCCGCCTCGCCGCGTACGGCCCGAACATCAAGTGGGCCGATTACGGGCTCGATAAACCGGGCTACACTTTCACGCTGACGACACCCGAGAAACCTCAGCCGGTCGTATTCAAGCTCGGTAAAGAGGAGCCGACCGGTGAGCGCTACATCCGCATCGGCGATGAGCAAGCCGTCGGCGTCATCAGCGGCGCGACCACGGCGGCGCTCGCCCGCGGCAAGCTCGAACTCGCCGATCGCGGCGTTCTCGCCTTCGACCCCGCACAGCTCACCGGCATCGTCCGCAAGAAGGGCGCGGACACCTTCGAGTTGACCAAGGTCGCGGAGAAGTGGGAAGTGCAGAAGCCGGTTAAGTTCGCGGCCGACCCGCTGACCGCCGAGGAACTCGCCGACGCGCTCTCGCGCTTGCGGGCGACGAAAGTCGCCGCCATCGGCGCCAAAGATTTGAAGCCCTACGGACTCGATGCCCCAGCCGCCGAAGTGGCGCTCAACGTCATCGATGGCACGACGCCGGGATCGAAGCCGATCGCTTTCACGCTGAAGATCGGCAAGCCGGTGGACGATGCCAAGCCGGCGGGAGACCGCTTCGTGCAACTCCCCGATGCCAATGAACCAATTGTCAAGGTCGTAGCCGGCGCGGTCATCAACAAGCTCCTCGGCGAGCCGATCAAGTTCAAGGAGCGACTGCTGAACCCGGCCAAGTTCGTCGACGCGGATAAGGTCGTCCTCGAGCGCGGCGACCGCAAGGCGACGTTCGCCAAAGTGGACGGCACGTGGAAGATGACCGCCCCCATCGCGGCCGAGGCGGAGCAGACCGACCTCGACGAACTCGTCAACGCCGTGGCCAAGTTCCGCGCCGACGAACTCGTCGCCGAGAAACCGGCCGACCTCAAACCGTTCGGCTTGGATGCGCCGAAGGCCAAGGTGAAGTTCCTGCTGAACGACAAAGACGTGCTGACCGTACTGGTCGGGGCGAACGAGAAAGACGGCGGCCGTGCCCACGCCATGGTGGAGAAAGGCGAACTCGTCGGGCTGCTCGACGCGACTTTGACCGGCAAACTCCTCGGCGAGTTCCGCAAGCGGGCCGTGTGGTCAGGGGTCGATGCGTCGCAGGTCGGCGTGATCACCATCAGCGACGGCAAAGCCAATACGGTCCTGCGCAAAGCGGGGCCGACGTGGACCGACGCGGAGAAGCCGACCGACGCGTTCGACGCGGCCAAGGTCACCGAAATGCTCGCCGCGCTGGCGCAGTTGAAGGCGGAGCGCTACGTCGCCGACAAAGACGCCAACTTGGAACTCTACGGCCTGAAGGAGCCGAAGCGCGTGATCGTGCTCGGGATGCAAGAGGGGGCCGTGAGCAAGTCGCTGCAAATCGGCGCCGAGGTCGGCGGCACCAACGGCAAGCAGGTCTACGCCAAGGTGAACGAGCCGGGTCGGACAGATGTGTTCGTGCTGAGCGAAGCGGACACCGCGAAGCTGCTCCGGGATCGCGCGGGGTTGATGGCGAAGAAATAATCCATTGCGAAAACACCGCGCCGGGTCGGCGCATCGTCGGAGGCAGGATGGTTGAGCACCCCCCGGTGACCCGCCGCGTGCATCCGCTCAAACTGCGATTGCTCGGTCGCTTCGTCCGCCATCGGCTTCCCGAACCCGATACCGGGATCGAACTCACCTTCGACGATGGGCCCGATCCGAACTATACCCCGCAGGTGCTCGAGCGATTGGCGAAGTACGGCGTGCGCGCCACATTCTTCGTCCTCGGCCGCAACGTCCTCCGGCACCGTTCGACCCTGCGGGCGATCCACGCGGCCGGGCACCGCATCGGCAACCACAGCCTGACGCACTCGCACTCCGGCGTTTTCCATTGCCGGTCGATCCGCGACGAAATTCGTTACTGCCAGCACGCCATCGAAGACGCCATCGGTGTGAAGCCGACCGAGTTCCGGCCCCCCTTTGGCCGGATTACTCCAGCAGTATGGTTGGCGGCGCGGCACAACGCGGTGAAGCTGGTGAATTGGTCCCTCGACACCGGCGACTGGCGCTGCCGAGATGTGGACGATGCCGAGCGCTGCGCCGAGGAAACGCTGGCGTCGGTGCGGCCGCGCGATGTGATGCTGCTGCACGACAATCACAAATGGATCGGGGCGATCTTAGATCGATTGCTGCCGGGATTAACCGCAAAGTACCCGCGAGATCACGGATGAGCGGATCCTATAAAGATCGGAGGCAGACATCTCCCGGACCGGCACCGCGTTCAGAGAAACCAGCTCCAGTTCCTCGGGCTTCACATGTGACCAAATAGTTCCATATCGAGTGCGGAGGTCAAGCCGTGAATCTTCGGTCCAAAAAAGAACGCGTCGGCACCGGCCGACGCGTTCCTGAGTCCTCGCGGTGTCGTCGATTCATTCCTTCACCGACACCACTTCGGCTTTGGCGACGGTGGCGCGGATCGAATCCACCGCCTTGTCGGCGTCGGCCTTCTTCCTGTAGCTTTCGC
>JAYTBD010000502.1:0-1563 GCA_043737155.1 Fimbriiglobus sp.
GGTGGAGCACCACGCGCTGCAACAACCAAAGTTGGGCGTTCATCGATTGCAGGGCCAACCCGGAGCGCGGATTCTTCAGGCCGAAGTAGCGGCTCCGCAATGCGAGCGACGCCGCCGGGGTGCCGAAGACGACGATCCCGATCGGTTCGGCGCCGTGCCAGAGCAGCATCACGCGGCGGGTGTAAGCGAGGTGGTGGCTGCGGTAATGCCACCGAGCGAAGTGCGGCCAATCGCGGCGGGTACCGTCCGAAAGCCAGAGTTCGTCGCCGAAGGAGATCCGTTTTTTTTAACATCCCGCCGCTCGACCTCGATGATGCCGTCCCCCATGCAACGGATGTGGATGTCCGGGTTCAGGTCGTCGGCCAGATCTTCGTGGGTGGTCGCGCAGAGTGCGCCGATGCCGGTCCGCGTCGCGGCTTTGCGGAGGTTGAAGGCGACCACCTTGGCGAGCGTCCGGTCGAGCACCGCGCCGAATTCGTCGAGCAGCAAGCACTCCGAGCCTTGTGCCAACCCGAACGCGAGCCGGAAGCGGTAGCGCTGTCCGTCGCTGAGTTCCGCGGGTGTCCGCAGCATCAATCGGGCTTCCCCCAATCCGGCCGCGGCCAGTGCGGAGAGGCGTTCTTCCAGCGAACCGGGCAGGGCGTCGATCAGCGGGCACTCGGGCAACGGCAGCGCCGCCAAATCGAGGGCGTTCCCGCGCCGGCCGAGTTCCCGGAGCAAGCTCGATTTGCCCGAACCGCTCGGCCCGGTGATGAGCACCACGGCCCCGGTGGGAATCTCGATCTCGAAATTGTCCGCGACGATGTGCGGTTCCTCGTCGGCCGAAAGTCCGAATAGGTCCATCACCCGGCCGGCGAGGAGCGAGCGGGGCCGCGGTCGGATAGCATAACGGATGTCGATAGGGTTCGTCATGGGGCACCAGCGCGGGTAATTATTGGACGCTTGTATATGCACTCCCGAATGGTGAAGTCAAGCCGACGGGACCGATTATTCCCAAATTGCCAGATTCATGGTAAGGAACTTGGACCTGTCGGCGTTTGGGCACTGCACCACGCAAAGAGGACATCGGGGCACCGGTTTGAGAATCCGACTGCTTTCCCATGCCACTCAGATTACCCAGAACGCCCTTTCACTCGAATCATACATTTCGGAAATGTCTAGTCCCAAAATGACCAAATATACCGAATGATCCGATGTTGGACATTTTGCGCCTTATTCCGGTTGACCAGCCGGCGATATCGGCCAAAATAGTCCCTTTGCTGCGTCCCCGTGGATGGCGCGGCTCTCCAAGAGTGCTTCGAGGAGTTTTCATCTTGATCTTCACCACCTCTTTGGCGGCGTTCGCGTTGTCCGGCCTGATGTCGTCGGCTCTCCCGGCCCAACCGGCTTGGACGTCCGACTACCGCCAGGCCCTCGGCGCGGCGAGCGAGTTCCGCAAGCCGATTGCGGTCTTCATCACGAAGGGTAGCCAGAGCCAGTTGACCAAGGGCGAAGGACTCGGCGAAGCCGCCGCGCTCCTGAAGGACGGATACGTGGCCCTGCATATCGACACGACGACCGAAA
>JAYTBD010000503.1:0-4077 GCA_043737155.1 Fimbriiglobus sp.
GTGTACCACGAGGCGACCTTGCGGAACATCGCACAGCCCAATCCTTCGCCCTTCCAATCGCAGAGTCGCACGAGGTGCGTCCGCATGAAGTGCAAGCGGTCGGAATAGCTCGCCCGTTCGCCGGGGTCGCCGGTGCGAATCCATTCGTCGAGCTGGCGGAAGAACCACGGGTTCGACAACGCCCCCCGCCCGATGGCGATGCCGTGGCACCCGGTGTCGTCGATGATCCGCTTGGCGTCCTTCAAGCTGCGCACGTCGCCGTTGCCGAAGACGGGGATGCGTTCCACCGCCTCGACCACCGCGCGGATGCCGTCGTGGTTGACGCCGCCGCCGAAGCCCTGCTCGCGGGTCCGGCCGTGGATGGTGATCGCCGCGACGCCAACCCGTTCGAAGTCCCGCGCGAAGCCGGGGGCGGAGAGGTTGGCGTCGTCCCAACCGAGGCGCATCTTCACGGTCACGGGGATGCTCACCGCATCGACGACGCGCTGCACGAGCTTCACCGTGGTGCCGGTGGTATCGCACATCATCGCGGAGCCGCCGCCGACGCGGACGACCTTGCGGACGGGGCACCCCATGTTGATGTCGATCATCGTAACGCCGTAGCCTTCCAACCACTTCGCGGCCTCGGCCATTTCGTCCGCATTGCCGCCGAAGATCTGCACGCTCAGCGGTCGGTCGTCCGGGCCGGTGACGAGGAGGTCCAGCGTCTTTTTCGATTGTTCGAGGATCGCCCGCGCGTTGACGAGGTCGGTGGTGCACAGGCCGACGCCGGGGATTTCGCGGACCGAGCGGCGGAACGGGTAGTTGGTGTACCCGGCCAACGGGGCGAGCGTGAAGCGCGAGGCGAGCGCGATGCCCCCGATGCGGAGCGGGGTGCGGTAAAGTTGCGGCGGCGCGGGAACGGTCGGGGCGAGTGCGGTGGACATGCGAGTATTGTACGGGAGTGAGTCGTGTCTCCTCTTCAGCCCAACGGGCTGGGAGTTCTCAGCCCAGGGCAACGCCCTGGGCTTGGGGCGGAGAGGCGTCCGGTGCGTGGCGCCCAGGGCGTTGCCCTGGGCTGAGAACTCCCAGCCCGTTGGGCTGAAGAGGGAGATGGCTTGGTTGTGCCGAAGTCACTCCTTCGGCCGCGGGTACTTGAACTCCTTCTCGAACTCCTTCACCGTGTTCGGCGTTTCTTCCGAAGGCGCTTCGAACGGTAGCGCTTTCAGGAACGCCACCAACTCCTCCAGTTCTTCCTTCTTGAGGTGGCTCGTCTTGCCGTGGTTGGCGTCCTTATTGTGCGTCGTCAGCACGTCCATCAGCGTCGCGGCGCGGCCGTCGTGGAGGTAATTCTGCAACCGGTAGACCCCGAGCAGGGTCGGCGTATCGTACTTCGGCCCCATCTTTTCGTCCTTGCCGGTGCCGGTGCCGACATTGTGCAAGTTGAATGGCTTCTTCAGTTGGCTGTCCGAGTAGTACGCGCCGGTGTGGCACTTCGCACATTGCGTTTCCGCGGAAGCGAAGAGCGTCTGCCCCCGTTTGGCATCCTCGGTCAACTTGTGCGGGGACAACCGCACCGGGAACGCATTCGTGTACAGCGCGAGCGCATCCAGATCCTTGGATCGCCCGGCCATCTTCTCGTCGAGCGCGATGGCTTCGAACGCTTTCCCGAGTTTCAGCGAACCGCCCGCGAGTCCGCGGCCGCGCATCAATTTGCCGCGGATGGTGTACTCGAAGTCCTGCGATTCATCGCGGTCGGCCGACCAATGCAGCGGGTGCGTGTGGCCTAGGCCGAACAGGTTCGGCGTCTTGCGGTGCCCTTCCGGATTCTGCCACACGCGGCCGTCGGTCAGTCCATCCGGATGGCAACTGCTGCACGCGATCCAACGGGCCGAGCCCATCGGCGGCAAGGCGCTCTGGAACAGTTCCTTGCCGCGGATCCACTCTTTGCCGCGGACTTCGTCGGTCACGGTAATCGCGACGAGCGATTTCATATCGGCGTCGTAAACGCCGACGGAGCGGTCGAGCGTGTTGTAGATATAGACCTCGGTCCCGTCGGGATTGAGCCGGATGGCGCGCGGGTGTCGGCCGATGCGGATGGCCCGGCCGATGCGCTCCGCTTCGCGGTAGTCGTCGTCGAAAGTCTGCGACACGTTCATATCGTTCGTGCCGGCGTAGATCGTGTAGAGCTTCTTGCCGTCGGGGCTCAGCGCCGCTTCCCACGGGTTCGTGATGACGTACACATCGTTGTAAGTATCGAGCGCGATCGACCGCCGGCGCTTCTCGTCCTTCGGCTTCTCCCAGAGATCGCAGATGGACAGTTGCGGGAAGATCGATCCGCGGGCGTCGAAATCGGTCACCCGACTGCGGATGTGCGAGAGGTACGCTTTCGGCCGCTTCGGGTGGAGTACGACGTGCCGGGCGAGGTTGTCCGATTCGTAGCCGGCCCAAGTGTCGGTGATCTTGCCGGACTTCAAATTGATCGCGTGGAGTTTGGTCGTGAAGAACTCGGTGACGAAAATCGATTTCTCATCGGCGGCCAGCGCGATGCCCCGGCAGTTCGGCCCGGCCTTGAAGGTGCGCGTGACCTTGCGGGCGGCGATGTCGATCTCGGACACGGTGCCGGGGTAATCGTGCGTGATGTAGGCGAACTTGCCGTCGGCGGTCGTGACGATGCCGTAGGGTTCGTCATCGACCTTCAAACTGAATTGGTGCCCCTTGGCGGCGTCGTAGAAGAGCACCTTATCATCGCCGTACACGGTGGCGAGGAAGGTGCCACTCTTGCCCGCCCACGCCACTGCCTCGGGGTGATCGCCGCAGGGGAACTCGTGGAGTTTTTTGCGAGCTTGGAGATCGACGACGCTCACGGTGCCGTTGTCGGTATTGGCGACCGCGAGGAGTTTCCCGTCGGGGGAAACATCGAGGAGGCTATTGGACGCGCCGGCCCACAGCGGCGTCGCGCACAGCAGAAGGGCGAAAAACGAGCGGAGCACAGGGGGGTTCATATCCGGGGAGTCCTTACGATTCCGACTACCAGTCGGGGCGAAATAACCGGCGCCCCGGCGGTTCAATTGTACGAATCGGGCCGGACGAGTTGCACGCCCGTCCGCACAACTCCCCCAATCCGAATGGGTCGGCTCGTCCCCCCGGATTTCCCACGTGTTCCAGACCGCGGGCGTAGGCGGGGGCGATGCCGCGGGTTAGACTCTCCATTCCTCCTCGTTCCCACCCCGTTCGCCGCCATGATCGCCCCGGCCCGGTTCACCGACGCGCCCCCGACGGATCACACGATCCGCGTCCTGCTCGTGGACGACCAGCCCCTCGTCGGCGAATCGGTCCGGCGGATGCTGCTCGACGATCCCGCCATCGAGTTCCACTACTGCCGAGATCCCGCGCAAGCCATCGCGACCGCCAACCGCATCCGGCCCACGGTGATTCTGCAAGATCTCGTCATGCCCGAGGTCGACGGCCTGCTGCTCGTCAAGTTCTACCGGGCCAACCCCGGCACCCGCGACACGCCGATGGTGGTGCTCTCCAGCAAAGAGGAGCCGGTGGTGAAGGCGAAGGCCTTCGCGCTCGGCGCCAACGACTACCTCGTGAAGCTGCCGGATAAGATCGAACTGATCGCCCGCATCCGCTATCACTCCGCGGCGTACCGCAATCTGATCGAGCGCAACGAGGCCTACGCGCAACTCGCCGAGAGCCAGCGCCAACTCGCGGGGGAGCTCCGCCGCGCCGCCCAGTACGTCGAGTCGCTGTTGCCCGCCCCGATGGCCGGCGACGCGACCATCGGCTGGCGCTTCGTGCCCAACGCCTCGCTCGGCGGCGACATCTTCGGCTACCACTGGCACGACCCGGACCATTTGGTCATTTACCTGCTCGACGTCAGCGGCCACGGCGTCGGCTCGGCGCTGCTGGCGGTCTCGGCCGCGAACGTGATTACCAATCGGTCGCTCGCCGACACCGACTTCCTCGACCCCGCGCAGGTGATGAGCCGGCTCAACGACGTATTCCAGATGGACCGGCAAGACGGCAAGTACTTCACCATCTTCTACGCGGTCTACGGTAAATCGACGCGGACTCTCAAGCACTGCAACG
>JAYTBD010000504.1:0-1557 GCA_043737155.1 Fimbriiglobus sp.
GCGAAGGGGGACTCATAATCCCTTGGTTCTCGGTTCGAATCCGAAAGGTCCTATTGCGGCAACTCGATAGACGCCGGCTCACGGCCGCTCCAACACCATACCCCAATGCCAAGAGCAGCAGCACAAATCTTCGCCGCGCACAAACGCGAACCCGGCTTCTTCCGCCCAGCGCCGGCATTCGTCGAGTTGCGGGCGGATGGCCAACGACGGCCCGCGCGGGGTGGCCGGATCGTGCTTCCAGTGGATGGCGCCGACCCGGCCCCCGGGGGCCAGTGCCCGGTACGCTTCCCGCAGCAAGGCCACCGGCTCTTCGACGTGCAAAATGTTGAACAGCATCGCGTACCCCACACTGTTGTCGGGGCGCCCGCACCCGTCGGCGAGGAAATCCCGCTCCTCCGCGAGCACGTTGGCCAATCCGGCGTTCTCCGCGCGTCGGCGGGTCACTTCGACCATCTTCGGATCGATATCGAGCGCGTACACTTTTCCCCCGACGAGCTTCGCCGCCGGGATCGTGAAGTGCCCGTATCCGCAGCCGAATTCGACCGCGTCGATCGGGCCGGTGCAGTCGAGTTTGCCGACGATGCACTCCGGGTTGAAGAACCTCCCCCAAGACGACTCGTCCGGCATCCCGCTCTCGCGCGCTTTCGCCATCGCATCAATTCTCCGCCCGGCAGGAGAGCCGACCCATCAGAGTCCGCCGGACCGGGCACTTGGACGCCGCGACCCGCAGCGACTCCCGCTGGTCTTCGCTGAGAGGTCCTTCGAAGGTCAGCGAGTAAATCAGCGCGACCGCGTCGGGGTCATTGCGATCGAGTCGGACTTGGGCCGCCGCCGACTCCAGCGGGATTCCGTGCTTGGCGGCATACATCTCGACGGTGATCGTCATGCACGTCGCCAACGCGGCCTCCAAAAGATCGTGCGGGCCGAAGCCCGAACCGGCACCGCCTTTTGCCGCGGGCAGATCGGCGTCGGCCGCGTGCTCGCCGTTCGAGAAGACGACCCGGTGCGGAACACCGAGGCTGTGCGAACGAATCATGCGGTACTCCCCGAAAGTTCAGTTTACGGCAACAAGTGCGGCTTCAGCATGAGCGGGCCGCGATCCTTGAGCAGAGTATCCCAAATCTCTTTGTCCGACTTCCCTTTGCCGATGAGGTCGCGGATTTCGTCGCGCGTGAAGTTGGGCATGCCGCAGCCGTTCGGGTTGCAACTGGCCAGCGTGTAGAACATGCCCGTGCAGGTGTCCTTGCCGATGCGGCACGAGCAGTAAATACTCCCCAAGAACCATTCGACGCGCTCGTCCTTCGTGCGTGCGCGCCCGAGGTCGGGCGGATACTCCGAGTCGTCCACGTCTATCGAAGGCACCGTTATCTTCAGGTGGATTCGCTGGCCGGGCTTTAGCTCGCTCGCTTGGAGTTCGCCCACGACCAATCGGATTTGCGTCCGTTCGCGCCACGGCGCCACGCTTTTCACGATCGCTTGGATAGGCGCATCGCCAGTCAGCTCCACGGCATCGCCGGCTTTGAGGGAGCGCCCCCAACGCATGGCTTCGTGGTCGAG
>JAYTBD010000505.1:0-1554 GCA_043737155.1 Fimbriiglobus sp.
GTATCCGCTGGATTGGCACACCGCGCCATCGCAGTACTATTACCCGCTCCAGCTGCTCAAATCCGACGGCTCCGCAGTCGACGGGTTCTATTCGTCCGACCGCCAATACCACATCGACACCCGCGAGATGTCGCATGGCACAACTCTGCACGGCCGGCAATTTCGCAGCCGCTTCAAGGTGCCGGTCCCGCGGACGGATACGACCAAACGGAGCGAGTACGAAAGCCGCGAATATTCGGTACTGCCTTCATTCCGCGACGACCTCCGCGCCCTCGGCGTCGCCTCCCCGTGGGAGAGTATCGCCCTGCTCGGGGCGAGGGAATCATGGGACCCGAGCGGCGATCCGCTGACTTATTACCACCGCACGGGACCCGTTGGGACGATGTTCCGCGAAGCCTTCGCCCGGAAGTCTCTCCCGCGCGTCGGCATGGTCGGCCTCGGCACCGGCTCCGGCGCGGCCTACGCCATCCGCGGGCAGTCGATGACCTTCTACGAGATCGACCCCGCAGTCAAGGACATGATCGAAGCGGGCCAACACTTCACCTACGTGACCGACGCCCGCCAACGCGGCGCGGGCGTGCGCATCGTCATGGGCGACGCCCGTTTGATGCTCGAAAAGTACGACGGTCCCAAGTACGACCTGCTGCTCATCGACGCGTTCAGTTCCGATTCGATCCCCGTCCATTTGCTGACGGTCGAATCGGTGAAACTCTACCGCGAACGCCTCACCGAGAGAGGTTTGCTGGCGCTGCACGTCTCGAATCGCTACCTCCGACTCGAACCGATTGTCGCGGCCATCGCCGAGAAGAACGGCATGGTCTGCCGAATTTGGGCCGACGCGGACAACCCGCATCCGGGAAAAACGGAGTCGTCGTGGATCGTCCTCGCGAATTCGGAAATGGACCTCGGCCCGGCTTTCAGCGAAGCGCCGGGTTCCGACCCGGAGTTCCCCTGGAAGTCGAACCCGACCAATCCGCTGATCCCCGCGTGGACCGACGATTACCAAGACATCCTGCGAATCATCCGCTCCGAAGGATTGCAAAACGTCCGATGGCGGCTCGGGCTTCCGACACCCGTGCGAAACTAGCCCATGGCTCCCACTTTGCTGATCGTCGGAGCCAGTGGGCGCGCGGCCGCGGCTTCGGCCGTCCGCGCCGGCTGGCAACCGGTTGTCATCGACCTGTTTGCGGACCAGGACACCCGGGCGGTGGGTCCGGTGTTTCAGTGCCCGCTGGCAGAATACCCGCACGGGTTCATCGCATTGGCGGAGCGGGCGCCGCCGGGGCCGTGGATGTATACGGGGGGATTGGAGAACTACCCGGATGTGGTCCGGGCGATTTCGGAGAAACGCGAGTTGTACGGGGTCGGGCCGGATGCGTTGGAGTGCGTGCGCGATCCGTTTTGGCTGCGAAATCTGCTGCCGATGCCGGCGATGCGGCAGGTGGGCGAAGCGTTGGATGCCGATAAACAATGGCTGATGAAACCGTTCCGCGGGTCGGGCGGATTCGGGATCGAAACCATCTTTCGCTCTACACGCCAGACCTTACCCCCCAG
>JAYTBD010000506.1:0-9753 GCA_043737155.1 Fimbriiglobus sp.
GTACGGTGTGTCATCGCGGTGGTTGTCGGCGAGGAGTGGGAGTTGTGTGGTAACTCCTTCCCATACCAAACCTTCAGCCACCGCGCCATTCCACTCCGAGCAAATGTGGTGAAATATCCGGGCTAGGGCGTTGCCCCAGGCTGAGAACTCCCAGCCCTTCGGGCTGAAGAGTAACAAAGCATATCTCGATTCCGAGGTGACCATGAACCGACTGCTCCTATTTCTCGCCGCGGCGGTCGCGCTGACCTGCGCACCGACCACCCAAGCGCAAGGCCCGCGGAAGAAACCGAACATCGTCGTCATTCTCACGGACGATCAGGGTTACGGCGACTTGGCGTGCCACGGCAATCCGCTTCTCAAAACACCGAACCTCGACGCTCTGTACGCGCGGAGCGTCCGGTTCACAAACTATCACGCGAGCCCCACCTGCGCGCCGACGCGGGCGGCGCTGATGACGGGCCGGCACGAATTCAAAAACGGCGTCACCCACACCATTTACGAGCGCGAGCGGCTCAGCCCCGATGCGTTCACGCTAGCCCAATTGCTGAAGTCGGCCGACTACTCCACCGGCATCTTCGGGAAGTGGCACCTCGGCGACGAACCCGCGTACCAACCGAACCGCCGCGGGTTCGACGAAGTGTTCATCCACGGCGGCGGCGGCATCGGCCAAACCTATCCGGGGAGCTGCGGCGACGCCCCTCACAACTCCTATTTCAACCCCGCCATCCTGCACAACGGGGTCTTCAAAAAGACGAAAGGTTATTGCACCGACGTCATTTTCGACCGGGCCGGCGAATGGATCGGCGAACGCCGGGCCAAGCCCGAGCCGTTCTTCTGCTGGATCGCGCCGAACGCGCCGCACGCGCCGCTCGACTGCCCGCCGGAATATGTCAAGCCGTACTCGGACAAGATCCCCGTCGGCGTCGAGAAGGGCAAGGCCGTCGGCAACGCGGCCAAGTTTTACGGCATGATCGCGAACATCGACGAGAACGTCGGCAAACTGCTCGCCCAACTGAAGGTGTGGAAACTCGAAGACGACACCGTGGTCATTTTCATGACCGATAACGGCGGCACGGCCGGCGTCGGCGTGTTCAACGCCGGTATGCGCGGGGCCAAAGCCACACCGTACGAGGGCGGCACGCGGGTGCCGTTATTCGTCTCTTGGCCCAAGCGCTTCCCGGCCGTCGGCGACCGCGCCGCGTTGGCCGGGCACCTCGACCTGTTCCCGACGCTCGCCGAGTTGTCCGGAGCCAAGATCCCGGCGAAGGTCAAGCTCGACGGCCGCAGTCTCGTGCCGTTGCTCGAGAAGAAGGATGCCGCGTGGGAGGATCGCACCCTGTTCGTCCACGTCGGCCGATGGGACAAAGGGAAAGCGGCGGAGGCGAAGTACCACAACGCCGCCGTGCGCACCGCGCAATTCCGGATGGTGAACCCGGGAAGGAAGGGCGAAGCTTGGGAGCTGTACGACATCGCAAAAGACCCGGGCGAGAAGAGCAATCTCGCGGTCGAAAAACCGGAGGTCATCCGCGACTTGCGCGGACGATTCGACCGCTGGTGGGACGAGGTCAACCCGCTGCTGGTGAATGAGAATGCCGTGGGACCCGCGAAGAATCCATTCCACGTTCTCTACTGGAAGCAATTCGGCGGCGAGCCCAAGTGAGGCGGTTGGGCCTTGTTCCTGGCCGATTGCTGATATCTGATCGCTGACAACTGTCCCACCCGAAATCCTTCGAAGAGAAATAGAGTTCAGCAATCAGCGGTCGGATATCAGAAAGACCGTGACAACAAGAGTTTCGATGGCATACCCGTCCTCGAAATTGGCGTTGACGCGTGCGTTCCGCTTTTGGGAACATCCCTCGTCCCGGCAGGAGGCCGGGGCTTCGCACCCTGATTTCCATGGATGGATCCGGCTATGCCCTTCGCCGACCTGCTCGCTCGTTTCGCCGACAAAAACATCACCGTCGGGATCATCGGCCTCGGCTACGTCGGGCTGCCGTTGGCCCGCGCGTTCGCGCGCGCCGGCATCCGCGTCCTCGGTTTCGACATCGACACGCACAAGGTCGACAAGCTCAATGCGGGGCGGTCGTACATCCGGCAGATCCCCGATTCGACCATCGTTGAAATGCGCGACGCCGGGTTCGTCGCCACGGACCGCTTCGAGCGCTTGGGCGAAACCGACGCGGTGCTGATCTGCGTGCCGACGCCGCTGACGGAAACGCGCGAGCCGGACTTGAGCTACGTCATCAACAGCGCCCACGCCATCGCCGGGCAATTGCGCGCGGGGCAGTTGATCATTTTGGAGAGCACGACTTATCCCAGTACGACGCGCGGGGATGTGCTGCCCGTGTTGGAACGGACGGGTCTGAAAGCCGGCGTCGATTTCTACCTCGCCTTCAGCCCGGAGCGCGAAGATCCGGGCAACCAAACGCACTCGGTCAACAGCATTCCCAAGGTCGTCGGCGGCTTGTGCGAGCGCAGCGCGGATTTGGCTTGCCAGCTCTACGGGGCCATCGTGCCCCAAGTGGTGCGGGTCTCGTCGCCCGAAATCGCCGAGGCGTGCAAAATTCTGGAGAACACCTACCGGGCGGTGAACATCGCGCTCGTCAACGAACTCAAAGTCCTCTACGACCGCATGGGCATCGACGTGTGGGAAGTGATCGACGCCGCCAAGACCAAGCCCTTCGGATTTCAAGCGTTCTACCCCGGCCCCGGCCTCGGCGGACACTGCATCCCCATCGATCCGTTCTACCTGACGTGGGTCGCGCGCAGGCACGGGCTGAGTACGCGATTCATCGAACTTGCGGGCGACGTGAACACCGCGATGCCGACTTACGTCGTGAACAAAGTCGGCGAAGTGCTCAACGACGCCGGCAAACCGCTCCGCGGCAGCAAGGTGGCGATCCTCGGCATGGCCTACAAAAAAGACGTGGACGACCCGCGTGAATCCCCGGGCTTCGAGTTGATGGATCTGCTCCTCCGCAAAGGGGCGAACGTGAGCTACAACGATCCGCACATCCCCCGGTTGCCGCCGATGCGCCATTACCCGGACTTGGCGATGGACAGCAGCCCATTGACAGCGGGGTACCTCGCGGAGCAGGATTGCGTGCTGATCGCCACCGATCACACGGCCTACGACTACGGGTTCATTGTCCGGCACGCGAAGGCGGTGGTCGATACCCGGAACGCGACTAAGAAAGTGACGACGGGCCGGGAGAAGATCGTGCGGGGGTAGGGAATCTGTTCTTCCGAGCCGTACGCGTCAGCGACGCGTACGGCTCACCAAGACTACTGTCGATTCGAGCCGGACCGTCGCTGACGCGTCCGGCTCGGAAATACCGGCTCATCACTTCTTCCGCTTCAACACCTTCCGCAATCCCAGCACTCCCAATCCGAGTCCCGCGATTACCAGCGTCGCGGGTTCGGGTACTTGCTTGGGCGGGGTGGACGGGTCCAGTGGCGTCTTCGGGGGCGGGAACTCTTCGACGACCTGCCTCGGGATCAACGAAGGCGGTTCGGACACCCCGGCACCCGGCCAACCCGTCCAATAAAAGGCTTGGGCCGAAGTCGGTGAGGCGAGAGCCAACGCCATCGCGGCACAGGCCAGACCCCAGCGGTGGAAAATGCGCTTCGTGTTGTCGAATCGACCGCTCATGGAACGCCCTTCTCGCCGGCGAAATTCGGACCGGTTTGATTCAAGTTCCCACCCTCATGCCAAGATGCGGGCGGTGCGTCAACCCGGATTGGCCCGAAGCGGGAATCTGGGTAACCCGTGCGGATCGCAATTTTACTGCCGTTTCGAGAAACCTTGACGGTTGCGGGGGAGGATGGCCGAAAAGAAATCGGTGCTAGTACGCCGGGCGATCGCGGGAGGGGATTCGGATGATGCGCGTTCCAACGATGACGGTGCTCGCGCTCGGCTGGCTCGGTCCCGTCGTCTTCGCGGACGACTCGGGCTGGAAGGCGGCCGAGGTTCCCAAAGCGATCCCCGCCCCGAAGCCGGTAGACAAGCCGGTCGCGCTCGCCCCCGTCGCAGCTCCGGCTGCCGAGACGGTTTGGAGAACCGCGGCGCCGGTCGTCGTCGCGATCACACCGAGCCCGGCGACCTCGCCCGCAGTACCCGATCCTTTATTCAAGCCTGCGACACTCCCGTCGACGAGTTTGGAACCGCTGACCCCGCCCGCCTTGCTACCCACTGTCGAAGCGGAACGCACTCCGAAAACGCCGCCCGGCCCAAGTGCCAGCGCCGAACCGAACTATCCCAGCGAACTGCCCGAGTTGCCCAAGGTCGAGTTGCCGAAGCTGCCGCAACCGGAACCGCTGCCCGCGCCGCGCGCGGTCCCGGGGTCGAGCCCGCGACCCATTTGCAACGACACGCCGATCACGGGCACCACGCTGCAACGCGTCTCGGCAGTGACCCCCGCGGAAGCGGGGATCCCGGTTCGCCACCACGTCTTCGGGTCGGAGCCGGTGCGCCTTTCCCACGATTTCTTGTTCCGCGATCTCTTCGGGCTGGATTTGCTGACCCATAATCCGCGCGCGGCCGGGGCGATCACGGCTGCGGGGACGCCGGAAGATACGATGTTCGTCCAGGCCGAGTATCTGCTTTGGTGGGCGAACAAGCCGAACATCCCGGTGCTTGCGACGACGAATACCCTCGGTCAACCGGGGTTCCTTGGAGAGCCGGGAACCCAAACCTTGTCCGGCCCGGGGACATTCGGGCCGGGATTGCGGGACGGCTTCCGGATCCGGGCCGGCGGATGGTGGGACGAATGCGGCCTGCGCGGCATCGACGCCGGCTTCTTTTTCCTCGGGCGCCGGAGCGAGAGCGTCAGTTTTGACAGCGCCCAGTTCCCGGTCATCTCTCGGCCGATCTTCGCCCCGAATATCAACCGTGAATTCGCCGAAGATGTGGCCGTGCCGAATGTGATTTCCGGGCGGCTCGACATCACGACCGACTCGTACCTGTGGGGCGCGGATGTGAACTTCCGCAAAGCCCTTTGCCGAACATGCGACCGCACGACAGGCTGGTACGCCGGCTACCGGCATTTGAATCTCACCGAAAGTTTGACCATCGCCGAGTCCCTGATCGTGACGGGGCCGGGCACCGATGATCCCATCGGTACTCGGTCGTTCGTGCAAGACCGCTTCGAAACACGAAATCGGTTCCACGGCGGGCAAGTCGGAGGTTTTTGGACTCGCAAACTGGGTCGATTCGATTGGGACACGCGGGCCGGCATCGCCTTGGGCACCACCGTGCAAACTGTCGAAATCGATGGTCTGCAACAACGTACGCGGCCGGGGCAAGCGCTGGAAAACTTCCGCGGCGGTTTGTTGGCGACGGGACCGAACCTCGGTACCTTCACCCAGAGCGAGTTCAGCGTCGTTCCGGAAATCACGACGAACCTGGGATACCGGGTGACACCGAACTTGCGATTGTCGGTTGGGTACAATTTCCTGTATTGGTCGAACGTCGTGCGTCCGGGGGATCAGATCGACCGCGTTGTCGACTTGGCCTTGGTGCCCAACCCGCCCGGCGGTGTTGTCCCCACCGCTAACCCCCGCCCCCTGCCTACCTTCCGTCAATCGGACTTCTGGGCCCACGGGGTCCAATTCGGGATCGATTACCGCTGGTAACCGATATTTAACGCCTCGTGCTTGTGTCATATGTTAAATTCAAGACGCAGCTTACGCTCGCGGCTCCGTCGGAGTTGCGCAAGTCGGCACCGCATGTGCGTCTCCTTCCGGTAGGCAGTTCCCACACGACCACCGCCTTGGAGCAACCCCATGACTCGCACCTTACGCCAATGGTTGGCCGGCCTCTCGCTGACGGCACTCGCCGCCGGCGTGACGGTCGCCCAACCGCAGCAACCCAATATTCAGCGCCCGGCCCAACCGGGTGAACAGCCCGCCCGAGACGATGGCGTCGAAGTGCTGGCCCGCGGTCCCGTCCACGAGGCCTATGCCTCGACGGTCGAATATCCGACCGGAGGTGGCCCCGTGGTCGCCAAAGCACCGCCGGACGCCATCGAAGAACTGCCGCCGGACCAAAAACCGGACGGCGACAACGTCCAATGGATCCCCGGCTATTGGGCCTACGACGACGACCGCACCGACTTCATCTGGATCAGCGGTTTCTGGCGGGTCGCCCCTCCGGGCCGCGTTTGGGTCCCCGGTAGCTGGCGCGAAGTCCGCGGCGGCAATCAGTGGGTCAACGGATTCTGGAACCTGATCGCCCAGAAGCAACAGCAAGCCGAAATCGAATACCTGCCGCAACCCCCGGCGCTGCTCGAACTGGCGCCGTCCACACCGGCCCCGACCGCGTCCTGCTTCTACACGCCCGGCATTTGGATCTACAACACCAACCGCTACCGGTGGCGGCCCGGCCATTGGGTCGAGCACCGCTCGAATTGGGTCTGGGTCGGCGACCATTACCGCTGGACGCCCGTGGGCTATATCCACGTGCCCGGATACTGGGACTACACGCCCGAAGATCGCGGGCTGCTCTTCGCCCCCGTCTACTTCCAGCCGAACGTTTACTCGCGTCCGGCCTTCGTTTACACGCCGAATTACGTGGTCTCGCACAACCACCTCTTCGGAGCGATGTTCGTCCGCCGCGGTTACAGCAGCTACTACTTCGGGGATTACTTCGAAGAGCGTTACGCCACGGCCGGGTACAACTCGTGGAACGGTGTCCGCGGCAACGGCAGAGGATTCGCCCTGACGGTGTCGATCGGTCGCACGGTGCCGTACGATCCGCTCTGGAGCTATTACAACGTTCACAACCGCGGCGATGACGGCTGGGCCCGCAACATCAACGACGGCTATTCCGGGCGCTTCAACGGCGACATCGCCCGTCCGCCGCGGACACTGGTTCAACAGAATAACTCGAACAACACCAACAACGTCACCAACACGAATGTCACCAACGTGACCAACGTTACGAATGTGACGAACATCACCAACAACAATACGATGCTGACTCCGCTCAGCGCCGTGCGGACCGCTAACCCGAACATCGCGCTGAGGGCCGTCGCTGCGGAAGAGCGCACGAGGGAGCAGAAGCTCGCCAAGGAAATCAGACAGGTGTCGGTCGACCGCCGCAAGGCCGAGACCGCCATGGTGGATAAAGGCTTTACGGTGCCGACCAAGGCTACGGAAGCCCCCCGGATCGCCCGGTTGGATGTTCCGCAAACCGCGACGATCCGCGCCCAAGCCCCGGCCACCCGGTTGCCCCCGGCCAAGCCGACGATCGATATGAAGCCGGAAGTGAAACCGGAGAAGACGAAGCCGACGCCGGTTGTCTTCCCGCCTTCGCTCACGCAACCGGTGAAGCCGACGGTTCCAACGCCGCCGGTGACGACTCCGGGCGATCCGAAACCGGTCAAGCCGAAGCCGGGCGATCCAGTGCCCCCGGTGGTGACCCCGCCGATGCCGAAGCCGCGTGACCCTGTCACCACGCCCATGCCGAAGCCGGGCGATTCGGTACCCCCGGTGGTGACCCCGCCGATGCCGAAGCCGCGTGATCCGGTGACCCCGCCGATGCCGAAGCCGGGCGACCCCAAGCCTCCGGTGGTTGTCCCGCCTCTGCCGAAGCCGATCGATCCGAAGCCTCCGGTGGTTGTCCCACCGATGCCAAAGCCGATCGATCCGAAGCCTCCGGTGGTTGTCCCACCGATGCCGAAGCCGATACCCCCGGTAGTCGTCCCGCCGATGCCGAAACCGATGGACCCGAAGCCCCCGGTTGTCGTGCCGCCGATGCCGAAACCGAGAGATCCCAAGCTCCCGATGGTGGCCCCGCCGAGACCCCCGGTGACCGTACCCCCCGTGGTGTCTCCGATGCCCCCGGTGGTGATTCCACCGAAGCCACCTGTCACCCTTCCTCCGAAGGCCCCTGTGGTGATTCCTCCGAAGCAGCCGATGGCGTTGCCACCGGTCGCGCCTCCGAAGCCCCCAATGGCCGCTCCGCCGAAGCCTCAAGTGAATGCGTCTCAAGCCGCACCGCCGAGGCCTGTTGTGGTCGCTCCTCCGAGGGCGCCCGTCGTCGCCCCGCCGAGGCCTCCGATTGCAGCCCCGACGCCCGCCGTGGTTGCTCCGCGACCTCCAGTAACACAGCCGCCGGTTGCTCCTAAAGCGGTGGCTCCGGCTCCGAAGCCGAAAGATAAACCCAAAAAGTGAGTCGCGGACAGCGAGTCAACGAGAAAGGCCGGGGAATACTCCCCGGCCTTTCTCGTTGCGCGAGTGCCGTACGGCGAATCGGAACCGCCTTCAACGTCAGCCGATCATGGCGAGACCGCAGTTGCCGACGACGCTGAGGATGAACAACACGATGCTGACGTACGCAAGCACGAGACCCGTGATCGCGAGTGGCTTCGCGGAGCTGTCCATCTGCCCGGAGTTCACCTTCGCGATGGTGTCGTTGCACTGGGGGATAGTCCAGAACGCGATGAAAATACAGCAGAAGAACGTGGCCAAGCCTAGCATCAAACAGGCGGTGCCGTTGCTCGGCTCCATCATCAGCAGGCGTTCGTCGTGCCGCGCATACGGGTCGTTGTCGTAATACTTCCGCTTCTTCTTTCTCTTTTTCTTGCGCGGCCGGTAGTCATCGTCGTCATCGGCCTCCGCCTCCACCCTCACCCGGATCGGCTTGGTCGGGGCGTCGTCGTCGTCTTCCGTCTTCTTCTTCGGCGGCGGTGGCGGGGCTTTGCTCGGCCGCGCTGGCAGCGTGTTCGCCTTGGGCTTCGGGATCTCGGCTTTGTAAACGGTCTGGCAGAAGGGGCACTCGACTTCGCCGCCCAAATCATCCGGGGCGACGGTCAGTTCCGCGCGGCACTTGGGACACGGGGCGATCTCGACGCCTTCCGGTTCCGGAGCTGCCGATTCGGCCGGCGCATCGGTCGCGGCGACTCCGCGGAAGACGGTCTGGCAGAACGGGCATTGGAGGTCGAAGCCGACGTCCTCCGGGCGGACGGACATCTTCGCGTGGCACTGCGGGCAGGGGGCGAGTTCGACGGGCACCGCCGGTTCGGGCGGCGGTGGCTCGGCCGCGGGCGGTGAGAAGAACGAACGTTCGGCTTCGGGCACGGGGGGCGGTGGAGGGGGGAGCGTCGAGGTCTCGACTTCGTACGGCAGTTCGGCCCCGTCGTCCGGCGCGGGGATGAGGAACTTCTCAGCGCATTTCTTGCAGGTGGTGCGCTTGCCCGCGTGCTCTTCCGCGGCGGAATACGTCGTGCCGCAATTCGGACAAGCGAAGCGGATCATGGGGACAATAAGCTCCGCGGGTGTCGGGGGATTTCGATCGTCCGAGCCGCGGGTGTGAGCTGCGTCTTTTTCGAGATCGCAGCTTATGCTCGCGGCTCGGAAGTCGCCTTAGAACCACTGCTTTTCGTTCAGTTGATAGGTTTCGATGAATTCCTCATCGGACTTCATGAGGTACATAATTCCTTCGATCAGGGGAATGATGCTCGCGAGGCCGCATGTGAAGATCGTCGCAACGAGTTGGATGACGCCGGCGCTGGTGTAACCCAAGTAGAATTTGTGGACCCCGTACGCCCCCAAGAGGATTGCGAGCAACCCGGCGACCGTTTTCTTGCTCTCGACGCCCGAGGTGCGCCGCTTCTTTTTCTTCTTCCGCACGCCGTCGTCGTCGAAATCGCCGCGCTTGCTCTTCTTCGAGGGGCGGTCGTCCTCGTCTTCATCGTCGACGATCCGCTTGCTCTTCTTCGAGGGGCGGTCGTCCTCGTCTTCATCGTCGAC